>CAHJWT010000116.1 GCA_903643075.1 Sphingomonadaceae bacterium
TCCGCGCGACGCCGCTCGCGGTCGAGGTCGACTACCGCGTCCGCGTCGCCGGCAACGCCGCGCCGGGGTCGGGTCCGGTGCTGACGGTCTCGGCGGCGTTCTAGCCGTCGTCGCGGCGGCGCTCCTCGAGCCGGCGGAGCAGCGCCTTGGTCCGCAGCAGGCCCAGCAGCTCGTTGACCGCGCCGATCCCCCGCTCGGCCATGTCGGCGGCCTCGTCCTCGCCGACGCCGCCGGTGTGCTCAACGAAGAAGCGCATCTCCTGCGCGGTGATCCAGTCGACGAAGTCCTGGTACATGCCGATCATGCCCGGGGTGAAGCCGCGGTCGCGGCGGAAGCCGACGCGGTCGAGGTCGCCGAGCACCTTCAGGATCGCCACGTCGCGCGCACTGATCAGCCCGGCGTCGACCGTGACGATGCCCGCGGTGATCGCCTCGTCGAGCGTGTCCTGCGTCGCCGCACCGCTGTCGATCACCGCGGCCGCCGGCACCGGCGGGGCACCGTGGTCGATCCGGTCGCGGACGATGGCGTCGAAGTCGGGGTAGAGCGGCGGGCCGAGACGTGGCGCGGCGTCATCACCGTCGAGGATGCGGCGGATCACGGCGAGCGGCAGGAAGCGTTCCTCCTGGAGCCGCTTGATCAGCGTCAGCCGCGCGACATGGTCATCGCTGTACGACGCCGAGTTGCGCGCCGCTCGCGCCGGTTCGGGGAGCAGGCCTTCACGGATATAGAAGCGGATCGTCTCGCGGCCGACCCCGCTGCGGGCTTCGAGTTCGCGCATGCGCATCCGGCCAGTCCATGCCAAACTTGCGCCGCGTCCGCCACGGCCTACGTTCGGCGGTGATGCAGGCGTTCGCCACCCTCCTCGACCGGCTGGTCTACACGCGGTCGCGCAACGCCAAGCTCAAGCTGATCGCCGACTACCTCGTCGCCACCCCCGACCCCGACCGCGGCTGGGCGCTCGCCGCGCTGACCGGCGGACTCGACCTGAAGGCGGTCCAGCCCAAGCTGGTGCGGCAGCTCGTCGAGGAGCGCGTCGACCCCGTCCTGCTGGCGATGAGCTACGACTATGTCGGCGACATGGCCGAGACGGCGTCGCTGCTGTGGCCCGACCCGATCACGCCGCCGGCGCCACCGCCGAGCCTCGACGAGGTCGTTCAGCGCCTCCAGCATCTCGGCCGGTTGGAAGCCGCCAGTGTGATGCGCGAGCTGATGGACCGGCTCGACGCGTCGGGCCGCTTCGCGCTGCTCAAGCTGGCGACGGGGGCGATGCGGATCGGCATCTCGGCGCGGCTGGCCAAGACCGCCTTCGCGCAGGCGTTCGCGGTCGACGTCGACGCCGTCGAGGAGGTGTGGCACGGCCTCCGCCCGTCCTACCCCGAGCTGTTCGCGTGGGGGACCGGCGGCAGCCAGCCGACGGCGGGCACGGTGCCGGTGTTCCGCCCGTTCATGCTCGCCCACCCGCTTGAGGAGCTCAAGCTCGACCTCGCCGACTATGCGGCCGAGTGGAAGTGGGACGGCATCCGCGTCCAGCTGGTCCACGTCGGCGGCACGACGCGGCTGTTCAGCCGAACCGGTGACGACATCACCGGCAGCTTCCCCGACGTCGCCGCGGCCTACGCCTACCCCGCGGTCCTCGATGGCGAACTGCTCGTCCGCGGCGAGTTCCAAGGCGGCGCCCTTGATGAGGGAGGAGGGGCGGCGAGCTTCAACGCCCTCCAGCAGCGCCTCGGCCGCAAGGCCCCGACGGCGAAGGCGCAGGACGAGTTCCCCGCCTTCGTCCGCCTCTACGACATCCTCTACGATGGCGACGACGACCTGCGCGCGCTGCCGTGGACGGCGCGGCGGGAGCGGCTCGAGGCGATCATGCCGCGGCTCGATCCCACCCGCTTCGACCTGTCGGCGGTGATCGCGGCGAGCGACTTCGAGGACCTCGCCCGCATCCGCGCCGGGGCGCGGGACGCGGCGATCGAGGGCGTCATGCTCAAGCTGCGGACCTCGCCCTACGTCGCCGGACGGCGCACCGGCCTGTGGTACAAGTGGAAGCGCGATCCCCTCGTCGCCGACTGCGTGATGATGTACGCGCAGCGCGGGCACGGGAAGCGGTCGAGCTTCTACAGCGACTATACCTTCGGCTGCTGGACCGCCGACCCCGCCGAGGGCGGCGAGCTGACCCCGGTCGGCAAGGCGTACAGCGGCTTCACCGACGCCGAGCTGGCGATGCTCGACAAGTTCGTCCGGACCAACACCGTCGCGCGCTTCGGTCCGGTGCGCGAGGTGGCCAAGACGCTGGTGCTCGAGGTGGCGTTCGACTCGCTCCACGTCTCGACGCGGCATAAATCCGGGGTGTCGATGCGGTTTCCGCGCATCGCGCGGATCCGGTTGGACAAGCCGGCGATTGAAGCAGATCTGGTCGAGACGTTACGGCGGATGATCGTGTAGGTTGTGGGTAGCTGCACATCTCTGCGATATATACACTCATCCAATATGCGGATTTTAGGTTGATTTACATAGAAACCAAAGTACAAAATACGCTAGCGGGGTTGCACATATGGATTATGGTTTGTGGGGATTTATACTGAGCGCGGCCGCTATCCTACTTAGTTTGCCCTTAGCAATTTTAGGTACGATACTCGCTCCACGGATACAGAACTGGCGATCGGAGCGATCGTCAAAGTCTGCTTTGGCTCGGCTCAGAGTCCTTCGCACCAAACGCGAAAAATTAGTCCTCTTAGACGATGCATATGATTTTCGGCACGACACTATGAATGTGCTTCGAAAAGCATCTGGTATGGTTTTTATGATAGTTACGATGTTAGTTGCCATAGTAATTCTAATCATACGCGATCTCATACCAGGGATCGATCATAAAATCATTATTGGCTGTCTGTTACTTGCTCTAATCGGCTATGCAGGAAGTGCAGTTATGATGATCCAAATAATATTCCTGTTTAGGAATAGTAAATTGATGTCTCTTAGATCGATTGAGAAATCAATTGGGCGATTAGAATCACATGTTAAGTCGCTGCCTGGCTAGCAACGTCGCTTTAGCGTCACAATTTAGTTTGCGTCGCGTCGCCCCTTGTGTGGCGAATTTGCCACACCAATTGGTCAGTATGAACCTCGAGAAATTCACCGACCGCGCCAAGGGTTTCCTCCAGGCGGCGCAAACCATCGCCATCCGCGAGCAGCATCAGCGCGTCGCGCCCGAGCACCTGCTCAAGGCGCTGCTCGACGACGACGAGGGGCTGGCGGCCAACCTGATCCGCGCGGCGGGCGGCAACCCGGCGCAGGCGGCGCAGGCGAACGACCTCGCCCTCGCCAAGATCGCCAAGGTCAGCGGCGGCGGCGCGCAGAACCTGCAGTGGGACTACGACACCGTCCGCATCCTTGATTCCGCCGAGCAGATCGCGACCAGGGCGAAGGACAGCTTCGTCCCCGTCGAGCGCATCCTGATGGCGATCGCGCTCGCCACGACGACCGCTGCCGGCAAGGCGCTGGCATCTGCCGGCGTCACCGCGGCCGGGCTGAACACGGCGATCGACGCCGTCCGCAAGGGTCGCACCGCCGACAGCGCCAACGCCGAGGCTGGTTTCGACGCGCTCAAGAAGTATGCCCGCGACCTGACCCAGGCGGCGCGCGACGGCAAGCTCGACCCAGTCATCGGCCGCGACGAGGAGATCCGCCGGACGATCCAGGTCCTCGCCCGGCGCACGAAGAACAACCCCGTCCTCATCGGCGAGCCCGGCGTCGGCAAGACCGCGATCGTCGAGGGCCTCGCGCTCCGCATCGCCAACGGCGACGTCCCCGACGGCATCAAGGACCAGCGGCTGATGAGCCTCGACATGGGGGCGCTGATCGCCGGGGCGAAGTACCGCGGCGAGTTCGAGGAGCGGCTGAAGGCGGTCCTCGACGAGGTCCGCAGCGACGGGGCCGACGTCCTCCTGTTCATCGACGAGGTCCACCAGCTCGTCGGCGCCGGCAAGGGCGAGGGCGCGATGGACGCGTCGAACCTGCTCAAGCCGGCGCTGGCGCGCGGCGAGCTCCACTGCATCGGCGCGACGACGCTCGACGAGTATCGCAAGTATATCGAGAAGGACGCCGCGCTCGAACGCCGCTTCCAGCCGGTGATGGTCGGCGAGCCGACGGTCGAGGACACCATCTCGATCCTGCGCGGGCTGCGCGAGAAGTACGAACTCCACCACGGCGTTCGCCTGACCGACGGCGCGCTGGTCGCCGCCGCGACGCTGTCGAACCGCTACATCGCCGACCGCTTCCTGCCCGACAAGGCGATCGACCTGATGGACGAGGCGGCATCGCGCCTGCGCATGGAGGTCGAGAGCAAGCCCGAGGAGATCGAGAACCTCGACCGGCGGACGATGCAGCTCAAGATCGAGCGCGAGGCGCTCAAGCGCGAGACCGACGCCGCGTCGAAGGACCGGCTGGCGCACCTCGAGACCGAGCTGGCGGGGCTCGAGGAGCAGTCGGCGTCGCTGACCGCGCGCTGGCAGGCCGAGAAGGAGAAGCTGGCGAGCGCGACGAAGATCAAGGAGGCGCTCGACGCCGCCCGGATCGAGGTCGAGCAGGCGCAGCGGAGCGGCAACTACGCCCGCGCCGGCGAGCTGACCTACGGCACCGTCCCCGACCTCGAACGCCAGCTCGCCGAGGCCGAGGCCGCGAGCGCCGGCGCGATGTTGAAGGAAGAGGTGACGAGCGACGACATCGCCGCCGTCGTCAGCCGCTGGACCGGCATTCCGGTCGACCGGATGCTCGAAGGCGAGCGCGAGAAGCTGCTCAACATGGAGACCGCGCTCCAGTCGGCGGTCGTCGGCCAGGACGCGGCGGTCGCCAGCGTGTCGGCCGCCGTCCGCCGCGCGCGCGCCGGGCTGCAGGACCCGAACCGGCCGCTCGGGAGCTTCCTGTTCCTCGGGCCGACGGGGGTCGGCAAGACCGAGCTGACCAAGGCGCTCGCCCGCTTCCTGTTCGACGACCCGGCCGCGATGGTCCGCATCGACATGAGCGAGTTCATGGAGAAGCACGCGGTCAGCCGGCTGATCGGCGCGCCGCCGGGCTATGTCGGCTACGACGAGGGCGGCGTCCTGACCGAGGCGGTGCGGCGGCGGCCGTACCAGGTCATCCTGTTCGACGAGGTCGAGAAGGCGCACCCCGACGTGTTCAACGTCCTGTTGCAGGTGTTGGACGACGGCCGCCTGACCGACGGCCAGGGACGGACGGTCGACTTCACCAACACGCTGATCGTACTGACCTCGAACCTCGGCAGCCAGTTCATCGCCGCGCTACGCGACGACCAGAAGGTCGCCGACGTCGAGGAGCCGGTGATGGACATGGTCCGCGCCCATTTCCGACCCGAGTTCCTCAACCGCCTCGACGAGATCATCCTGTTCAACCGGCTGGGCATGGAGCACATGGGGCGCATCGTCGACCTCCAGGTCGAGCGGGTGCAGAAGCTGCTCGCCGACCGCAAGGTGACGCTCGACCTGACCGACGCCGCCCGGCGCTGGCTCGGTCGGGTCGGCTACGACCCCGTCTACGGCGCGCGGCCGCTGCGTCGCACCGTCCAGAAGCACCTCCAGGACCCGCTCGCCGAGTTGATCCTGCGCGGGCAGGTCCACGACGGCAGCACCGTCGCGGTCGACGAAGGCGACGGCCGGCTGGCGCTGACGGCAGGCTGATCGTCGCCGCGTCGCTGCCGCGGGCCCCGCCTTCGCAGGCTCAGCAGGTCGCGGCGTCGTTGCACGACGGGCGACCCATGTTGTCGATCATCAATCGGCGCGCCTCGGCCTCGTGCTGATCGTCGACATAGCGCCATTGCGCCTTGGTCAGGCACTGCTTGTGCCGCGCGATCAGCGAGCCGGTCGCGAGCGTCGACCGGCAGATCAGCGGCTGCGCCGTCGTAGCGGCGGCGACCGGGGTCGCCGGGACGACGTGATAGCGGACGATCGGGGCCGGCGCGGCGTCGGCCGCCGCGGCGAGCGGTAGCGGGTCGGCCGACTGCGCCGTCGCACCGGCGGCAACCGCGAGCGCGATCGTCGCCGCGGCGAGACGAACGGTGCCCGACGCATACGCCCGGTGTCCCGGACCCGGGCGAAAGCGGTTCGGTCGCAAGGTCGCCATCGCTTACCTCAGTTGCTCGTCGGTCGGCCCATGTTGTCCTCGACGAGCTTGCGCGCGGTGCGTTCGTTCTCGTCGTTGACGTACTGCCATTGCTTGCGCGTCAGGCAGGTCTTGTGGCGGGCGATCAGGCTACCGGTCTCGACCGTCGTCTTGCACACGACCTCGGTCCTGTACTTCTCGGCGGCGATCTGTGTCGGGGTTTTCACCGACGGCAGGTCGCCCGTTGGCGCGGCCGGCGGCAGGGCCGGCGCGGCGACGGCACCGGTCTGCGGCGCGAGGGTATTGCCCGGCGGATTGCCGACCGACGTCTGCGCCGCCGCCGGCATCGCCGCGGTCGCCATCGCGGCCAGCATCAAGATTCGCATCGCTGTCTCCCGAGTGTCGCGGCTCAATCTAGCCGGAGCGGACGGCGGTCGCCAAGGCCCAACCGGGGGGTCGATGCCAGAGGCCCAGGCGGCAGGGTCGATGCCAGCATCCACGGCTCAGTTGGGACCGCCGGCGAAGCCGGCCGACTTGCCGGCGTTGTCCTCCTGCAGGCGGTGGACGAAGCGCTGGTTCTCGTCGTCGACATATTGCCACTGCTTGCGGGTCAGGCAGTTCTTGCGCTTCGCGATTAGGCTGCCGGTCTGGATCGTCGTCTTACATACGATCTCGGTCTTGTACTTCTCGGCGGCGACCTGCGCCGGCGTCCTGGCCGGCAGGTCACCCACCGGTGCCGCCGGCGGCGGGCCGGATGCGGTCGTCGCCGTCCCCGTCGCCGGGGCGAGGGTGTTCCCGGGCGGATTGCCGACCGACTGGGCGACGGCCGCCGTCGTCGCGAGCAGCGCGACGGCAAGAATCGTCGTTCGCATCGTCGTATCCCCCGGTTGCATCGTCTCGGACCGCCGAACGCAGCATAGCATGTGGTCCATAGCCGCCAAGCCCTTGGCAGCGGCGCGGCGGCGCGGCACAGCGGTGCGATGGCCACCGTCGACATCGCCGCCGTCGTCCGCGATGCCGCCTGGTTCGCCGACCGCTACGATCCTGGCCACGACGCAGTCCATTTCCGCCGGTTGTCGCGTGAGGACCACCGCGCCGCGACCTTCCTGACCGACGAATATCTGCCGAAGGATGCCACCGTGGTTGCCATCGCCCGCGACGACGCGCTTGCCGCCGCGCCGGCGGTGGCCCCGATCCACTATATCTTCCACTCCGCCTACTGCTGCTCGACGCTGCTCGCCCGCGCGTTCGACGCGCCCGGCGTCGCGATGGGACTGAAGGAGCCGGTGCTGTTCAACGACCTCGTCGGATGGAAGGCGCGCGGGGCGACGCCGGCCGATCTGACGCGCGTCCTCGATGCGGCGCTGACGCTGCTCGCCCGGCCGTTCGCCGCAGGCGAGGCGGTGGTGGTGAAGCCGTCGAACCTCGCCAACAACTTCGCCTCGGCGATGCTGACAATCCGCCCCGACGCCCGCGCGCTCCTCCTCCACGCGCCGCTCCGGACGTTCCTCGGGTCGATCGCGCGCAAGGGGATGTGGGGGCGGCTGTGGGTCCGCGAGCTGCTCGTCAAGCAGCTCGGAGACGGGCTGGCGTGGCCGGGAATGACGACCGAGGACTATCTCGGCCAGACCGACCTCCAGGCCGGGGCGATCGGCTGGCTGGCACAGCACGCGCTGTTCGCACGGCTCGCGGCGCGCTTTCCCGACCGGGTACGGACGCTCGATTCGGCGACGCTGATGACCGATCCCGCAGCGGCGATGACCGCGCTCGCGCGGCTGTTCGGCCTCGATCTCGACGTTGCGGCAGTCGTCGCCGGACCGGCGTTCGGACGGCATTCGAAGCACGGCGCGGCGTTCGATGCCGCCGCCCGCGCCGAGGAGCTCGCCACCGCCGACCTCCACGCCGACGAGATCGACAAGGTCGCGATCTGGGGCGAGGCGGTCGCCGCGAGCGGTGGGCTTGATCTGACGCTGCCACTGCCACT
>CAHJWT010000117.1 GCA_903643075.1 Sphingomonadaceae bacterium
CGTCGACGCCGATGCCGGTCGCCGCCGGCCATTCGGCGAGCGCGGCGAGGAGGAGCGCGCCCGAGCCGGTGCCGAGATCGAGCACCCGCGCCGGGCCTGCGGTGCCGGCGAAATGCGCGACGGCGGCGTCGATCAGCGTCTCACTGTCGGGCCGCGGGATGAGGACGTCGCGGGTGACGGCGAGGTCGAGCGACCAGAACTCGCGATGCCCGACGATGTACGCGACCGGCTCGCCCGCGGCGCGGCGGTCGACGAGGGCGGCGAAGGCGGCGGCGGCCGATGGGTCGACGACGCGGTTCGGCTCCAGGAGCAGCGCCATCCGGTCGACGCCGAGGACGTGCGCGAGTAGGATTTCGGCGTCGAGGCGGGGGATGCGGGCGGCGGCGGCGCGGAGCGCCTCCTCTCCCTTGAGGGGAGAGGCGAGAGACGCGGCGCAGCCGCGGCCCGGGTGAGGGTGATCGGGGGCCGCCGTCGCCACGTGCGGACCACCCTCACCCTCCCACGCCGCTGAAGCACGCGGCGCGGGCCCCTCCCTCTCCCCTCCAGGGAGAGGGAAATCACCCATCCAGCGCCGCCAGCCGCTCGGCCTCGTCGGCCGCGACGAGCGCGCCGACCAGCTCGCCGAGGTCCCCCGCGACGATCTCGGGCAAGCGGTGGAGCGTCAGGTTGATCCGGTGGTCGGTCACTCGGCCCTGCGGGAAGTTATACGTCCGGATGCGCTCCGACCGGTCGCCGGAGCCGACCATCGACCGGCGCGCGTCGGCGCGGGCGTCGTGGAGTTTGGCGCGCTCGGCGTCGTACAGGCGGCTGCGCAACACCCGAAGCGCCTTCGCCTTGTTCTTGTGCTGCGACTTCTCGTCCTGCTGGATGACGACCAGCCCCGACGGGAGATGCGTGATCCGCACCGCGGAATCGGTCGTGTTGACCGACTGCCCGCCCGGCCCCGACGAGCGGTAGACGTCGATGCGCAGGTCCTTGTCGGCGATCTGGACGTCGACCTCCTCGGCCTCGGGGAGCACCGCGACGGTCGCCGCGCTGGTGTGGATGCGCCCCTGCGTCTCGGTCGCCGGTACGCGCTGGACGCGGTGGACGCCGCTCTCGAACTTGAGCCGCCGGTAGACCTGGGGACCGGTAACGGCGGCGATGACCTCCTTGAACCCGCCCATCTCGCCCGCCGACGCGCTGATCGTCTCGACCCGCCAGCCGGCGGTGTCGGCGAAGCGCTGGTACATCCGGAACAGGTCGCCGGCGAACAGCGCCGCCTCGTCGCCGCCGGTCCCGGCGCGAATCTCGAGCATCGCCGGCTTGTCGTCGGCGGCGTCGCGCGGCAGCAGCGCCAGCGCCAGCGCCCGCTCCGCCGCCGGCAGTGCCTCGGCGAGCGAAGCCGCCTCAGCCTCAGCCAGTTCGCGCATCTCGGGGTCGGCAAGCATCGCGTCGAGTCCCGCCGCCTCGTCGCGCAACCGCCGCACCTCCCCCGCCGCCGCGACGACGGGGGTCAGCTCGGCATAGTCCTTCGACAACGCGACGAACTCGGACGCGGCAAGGTCGGGATTGCCCATCCGCGCGGCGAGGTCCGCATGACGACGTTCGATCGCCGCGATGCGGTCGGGGGGGATGCGGGTCACAGGCTCAACGACGTCCTTCGATCTCGTTCCGCGCCGCTTCGGCCAAAAAGGCCGAGCGCGTCAGGCGTCGCACTGACGCCGCCCTGTCGATCGCATCGAGCATGGCGACGTCGAGCGAGATGTTGACGCGCGCCGGACGATTGTGACGGCCGATCCAGGGGACCATGACAAGGAACGCGCCCGCGGCCAATTCGCTTTCAGCCGCGGCGCGGACGGCCTCGATCGTCCCCGGCTGGACCGCGTCGTCGCCATCCTCGAACCAAAGCGACAGCGCTTCGACCGCGTTCGGCACGACGTCTTCGATCGCATCGGCCGCGGAGAAACAACCCGGGAGGTCGGGAAAGTGGACGCCGTAGGCACTGTCGGCATCCTTGTGCACCACGGCGTGATAGTAGCGCATCGTCTTACTCCAACCAGCCTGCCGCCCGCGCGATGGCCCGCGCGGTGCCGAGCGGCAGATCCTTCTTCGGATGCGGCACGACCACAGTCTGCCCACCGCACGCGAACTTGTGGTGCGAACCCTTGATAGACACGAGGACGAAGCCGTCGCCACGCAGCCGCTGCATGATCCGGCGGCTGTCCCGCTCCATGTGTAGTTATCTACATACTTTCTGCCGGCTCGTCAATGACGCACGCCGAGGCAAGCGTGCGTGGCTAGATCGGCGGCGATGCCGTTCAGGAAGCACGTCTGCTACTCCCCCTCCCTCATCTGGGAGGGAAGACAGATTCCTGACACTGTCCAAAGAGTTCCTTGTCAAACCCGCGCGCCACCGCCGGTCAGGTAATAACGCGGTCCAAGCGCGGCCCCCACGTGTGCCGCCAAGGTGCGCATCAGAACTGGATCGCCATCAAAATGTTGAAGATGCAGCGGATGTCGACCGTCTGACATGTCGCCGGCCGCCCGCATGAACAGCACGCCATCGTTGCCACGCTTGCGGGCAATCTCGACGAGGCGCTTGGGCGACCCTGAAAATGAGAGGTCAACAGCAACCCCGTTCGAGCGCAGCAAGGCAATTACATCGCGCGCCTGTTGTTCGTGCTCTTCGGTATCCGCCACCACGGCAACGACAAAATCCTCCGACACCTCCCCCACTAACAACGCCAGCCGCTCGATCCCCGCGGCCCAGCCCACCGCCGGCGTATGCGGCCCACCCATCGTCTCGATCAGGCCGTCGTAGCGGCCGCCGCCGATCACCGTGCCCTGCGCGCCCAGATGGTCGGTGACGAACTCGAACGCGGTGTGGCGGTAGTAGTCGAAGCCGCGGACCAGCGCGTCGTTGCGCTCGAACGCCACGCCCGCCGCCTGCAGCCCCTTCTGCACCGCGTCGAAATAGCGCCCCGCCTCGGCAGTCAGGTGGCGGTCGATGCGCGGGGCGTCGGCGATCAACGCGCGGTCGCCCTCGGCCTTGCTGTCGAGGATGCGGAGCGGGTTCTTCGCCAGCCGTTCACGGCTCTCCGCGGACAGCGCCGCGGCGTGACCGGTGAAGTGCTCGACCAGCGCCGCCCGCCACGCGCTCCGGCTGTCGGCGTCGCCGAGCGTGTTGAGCTGGAGGACGACCTTGTCGGCCAGCCCGAGTTCGGTGAGGAGCTGAGCCGCCAGCGCGATGACCTCGACGTCGGCCGCCGGCTCGGCCGCGCCGATGATCTCGGCGTCGAGCTGGTGGAATTGGCGGAAGCGGCCCTTCTGCGGGCGCTCGTAGCGGAACAGCGGGCCCCATGCGGCGAGCTTGAGCGGCGCGTGTTGCTGCCAGCCGTTGGCGAGGTAGGCGCGGGCGATGCCGGCGGTGAACTCGGGGCGGAGCGTCAGCGATTCGCCGCCGCGGTCCTCGAAGGTGTACATCTCCTTGGCGACGACGTCGGTCGTCTCGCCGAGCGTCCGCGCGAAGACACTGGTGAATTCGAACACCGGCACGTCGACGCGGCGGAAACCGTACAGCTTACGGACCCGGTTGAACGTGTCGACGACGTGGTCGAAGCGCAGGATCGCGTCGCCGAACAGGTCCTGCGTCCCGCGGACGCGCTGCACTTTGTCTGCCATGGTGGCGCGGCAGATAGGTCAGGCGCGACGGCGGGTCCAGCGACTCGCTCGCCGATAGTCGTGTGCCAATCGAATCAATGGCTTGGCCGATACGGACAACACGCGTCGGCGCTTACTTCGCTTACTTTTTCATCTTCAGCCGAGCGCCTTCAACCCGACGATGCACCCGATCAGCCCGGTCAGCAGCGCGAGGCGCGGCCAGTCGGCCGGCTCGTGCCAGACCACGATGCCAAGCACCGCCGTCCCCGCCGCGCCGATCCCCGCCCAGACGGCGTACGCCGTGCCGAGCGGGATCGACCGCGCCGCGAGCGACAGGCAGCCCATGCTGACGCTGATCGCGACGAGGAAGGCGATCACCCACGGCACGCTGCGAAAGCCGTCGACGTAGCGCAGCGAGGTGGTGAAGCCGAGCTCGCCGAGGCCGCCGACGACGAGCAGCAGCCAAGGGTTCATCCGCCGCCCGCCAGCGCCGCCAGCGCGTCGCCGTCGAGGCGGTGGACGGTCCATTCGTCCATCGCCCGCGCGCCGAGCGCGCGGTAGAAGGCCTGCGCCGGTGCATTCCAGTCGAGCACCGACCATTCGACCCGGGCGCAGCCGCGCTCGACCGCGAGGCCGGCGAGCCGGGCGAGGAGCGCCTTGCCCAGGCCTCCGCCGCGCGCTGCGGGCGTGACGTAGAGATCCTCGAGGTAAAGGCCGGTCTTCCCCGACCACGTCGAATAGTTGGTAAAGTAAAGCGCGAGACCGACCACCGCGCCGTCGGTTTCCGCCACGATCGCCTCCGCCGACGGCGTCGCGCCGAACAGCGTGGTCAGCAGGCTCGCCTCGGTCGCTTGGACCGCGTCGGGCTCGCGCTCGTAGGTGGCGAGGTCACGGATCAGGCCGAGCATGGCGGGGACGTCGGCGGGCGTCGCCGGGCGGATGGTCACTCCGCCGCCCTGCGCCCCGGGCGCGAGGTCGTCGTCGAGGATGACCTGGTCGTCGCCGTCGTAATCCGCCGGCCACCGCCCTTCACGGATCATCGCCAGCAGTTCAGCGCCCGCCGCCGCCTTCATTTCGGGTGTGACGCTGATGATATCGTCGTCGTTCGGGTCCACTTGCCTGCCTCGTGCTGATCAGACGCCGCGTCTCTCCGCGCCACGTATATGTCACCGACAGCAAGCCATTACCAACTCCGAAGGCCGGGCCGACGGCGACCAGCCGAAGTTCGCCGTAGTCGCGGCGCGCGTCGATCGTCTCGAAATAGAGGCCGTCAAATACATAGTCGCCCGCCGCAAGCGCCATGCCGTGCTTGCGCAGGTTCGCCTTGTTCTTGGCCTTGCCGATCTCCGAGCCTGACAAGGCTATTCCGCCGCGACCAGAATCCCGTCCGCTGCCGCCTTCGCCGCCTCGATCTCGGCCGCCTTCGCCTCGACCAGCCCGACGATGTGGTCGACCATCGCCGGCTCGTCGATGTGGTGGCTGGTGACGCCCGACAGGAAGACCATGTGCTTGCCGTTGCCGCCGCCGGTGATGCCGATGTCGGTCTCGCGCGCCTCGCCGGGACCGTTGACGACGCAGCCGAGCACGCTCAGCGATAGCTCGGTGGTGACGTGGGCGAGCGCGGCCTCGAGCCGCTCGACCGTCTTGACCACGTCGAACCCCTGCCGCGCGCAGCTCGGGCAGCTGACCACGCGGACGCCGCGGGCGCGGATGCCCAGCGACTTAAGGAGGTGATAGCCGACCTTGACCTCCTCGACCGGGTCGGCCGACAGCGACACGCGGATGGTGTCGCCGATGCCGCTCCACAGCAGCATGCCGAGCCCGATCGACGACTTGACCGTGCCGCCGATCAGCCCGCCGGCTTCGGTGATGCCGAGGTGGAGCGGATAGTCGCACGCCTCGGCCAGCCCGTTGTAGGCGGCGACGGCGAGGAAGACGTCGGACGCCTTGACGCTGATCTTGAACTCGCGGAAGTCGGCGTCCTCAAGCAACTTGGCGTGTTCGAGCGCGCTTTCGACCAGCGCTTCGGGGCACGGCTCGCCGTACTTCTCGAGCAGGTGACGGTCGAGGCTGCCGGCGTTGACCCCGATGCGCATCGAGCAGCCGTTGGCCTTGGCCGCGCGGACGACCTCCTTGACGCGCTCCGACGACCCGATGTTGCCGGGGTTGATCCGCAGGCACGCCGCGCCGGCGTCGGCCGCCTCGAGCGCGCGCTTGTAGTGGAAGTGGATGTCGGCGACGATCGGCACTCCGGCGGCGCGGACGATCGCCGGCATGGCGGCAGTCGACTCGACGTCGGGGCAGCTGACGCGGACGATGTCGGCCCCGACCTCGACGCATCGGCGGATCTGCTCGATCGTCGCCTTGGCGTCCTCGGTCGGGGTATTGGTCATCGTCTGGACGGTGATCGGCGCACCACCGCCGACGGGGACGCGGCCGACCATGATCTGCCGCGACTTCCGGCGCGTGATGTCGCGCCACGGACGAACGCTCATTGGGGCCGCTCCACAACCATCGCGGCGCTATAGCCGCTGGTGCGCGGGCGGCCTAGCCCTATGCCGCGACGGACGCCTGGCGTCGCCGCGCCAAGCTGCCGACCAGCCCGAAGCCGGCGAACATCAGCGCCCAGACCGCCGGCTCGGGCACCGGCGTCGCGATGAAGCCGTGGAGCGTCGTGCCGGCGGCGTAGAAGCCGGTGACCTGCCCGACGTCGTTGACCGAATAGGCGTTCGTAAAGAGCGCTCCCGGCACCGCGACCGGCGTCGCCGCGTGATGCAACGGATCGAGGACGAACGCCGCCGAGACGAAGCCGATCGGGCTGAGCGGCGTCGGATAGACCGAGTTGTAGGCGATCCGGTTGAGGTCGTTGACGGTGCCGAAGCTGTTCGAAGGGGCGCCGAACGGGTCGGCGTAGGGATATAGTCCGGCGGTATGGCTCGCCACGTCGTAGAAACCGTAAGCGGCGTGCATCAGATTGTCGGTCGCGCCGTAATAGCTTGCGGTAAGAAAGCCGAAGTCGTTGATCGAAACGACTTGCGTGCCGTAGCCGAGGGCCGGGTCGACATCGACCGCGGTGAAGACCCCGCCGGTCTCGACATAGCCGTGGGCATACAGGGTCAGCGTGGCCACCGTCGCTGCGGGATCGGTGATGTAATAGCCGGTGACGCTGCCCAGATTGTTGATCCCGATCGCTTCCGAATAATACGATCTGGCGAAGGTCGGCGTGATGTCGGCATAGGTGCCGGTGGTTCCCGAACGGACGAACCCGGTCCCCTGCAGGGTCGGCGAGATCGACACCCCGGCGATGTCGCCCGCGTTGTTGATGCCGGCGAAGCCCGTCGCGATCGAGCCCGGGCGGACGTAACTGGTATAGCCGCTACCGTCGGCGTTGACGGTGAAGCCGGTATACAGGCCCGGGCCGCCGAAGCCGTCGTCGTCGACGCGGTAGCCGGCGGCGAGGCCCGCGTCGTTGATGCCGCTGACGATCGTCGCCTGCCGGAGCGGATCGGCCGGGCCGTCGACGGTGACGTAGCGATAGCCGGCGGCGGCGGGCGTCGCGGCGGCGAGTGCGACCAAAGCTGCAACGGCGATGGTCGTCTTCATGGTCGATACCCCCGTCTGGTGCCGCAGTGCCCGCCGCGTTTCGGCCCGTCCGACTACCGACGGGCACGGCGCGCGGCCAGTTGCTACGACATGCGCCGGGTTGCATGGAGTTGCGCCGCTGCACCCCGTCGCATCGGGTGCGCTGGCCTGCGGCGGCGCGAGCGGCTAGAGGCGCGGGCCATGCTCCGCGCGTTCACCAAGATGCACGGCCTCGGCAACGACTTCGTCGTGTTCGATGCGCGCGCCGAGCCGCTGGTCCTGACCGCCGCGCGGGTCCGCGACCTCGCCGACCGCCATACCGGGATCGGGGCCGACCAGGTCATCGTCGTCGAACCGAGCGACCGCGCGACGGCGTTCATGCGCATCTGGAACGCCGACGGCGGCACCGCCGAGGCGTGCGGCAACGCCGCGCGGTGCGTCGCGACGCTGCTTGGACCGCAAGGCGATGGCACGACGACGATCGACACGGTCGGCGGCCTGCTCGAGGCGACCGCGACGGCGGCGGCGGCAAGCATCGTTTATCCGCCGCCGTGCTGGGCATGGGACGAGATACCTCTGGCTTATTCAGTCGATACGCTCGACGTTCCCGTCGCGTGGGACGACCTAGCCCACGGCGTCGCGGTCAACGTCGGCAATCCGCACGTCGTCTTCTTCGTCGCCGACGCGGACGCCGTACCGCTCGAGAGTGTCGGCCCGCGGATCGAGCACGACGCGCTGTTCCCCGACCGGGTCAACGTCGGCGTCGCGCAGGTCGTCGACCGGACCCGCCTGACCCTGCGCGTCTGGGAGCGCGGGGCCGGCGCGACGCGCGCGTGCGGCACCGGCGCGATGGCGGCGGTGGTCGCGG
>CAHJWT010000118.1 GCA_903643075.1 Sphingomonadaceae bacterium
GCCGGCGGCGCTCGCGGCATGGCTCTCGAAGGGCCGGTTCGACGCCGGGCTCGCGCCGCTGATCGCCAGGTGGCGGTCCGGCCGCTACCGCGCGCTGCGCTCCGACGATGCCCGGTCGCGGTTCGAGGCGGTGCTGCCCGACCTGCTCGCCGCGCTGGCGGCGGCGGGCGATCCGGCGCGCGCGGCGGCACGACTCGATTCGTTCCTCGCCGACCTGCCGGCGGGGGTGCAGTTCTTCGCGCTGCTCGAAGCCAACCCGCGGCTGCTGCCGCTGTTCGGCCGCGTCCTCGGCGTCGCGCCGGTGCTCGCCGACGCGCTCGCCCGGCAGCCGGCGTTGCTCGATGCCCTCCTCGCGCCGGGTACTGTCGCGCCGCTCGCCCCGGTGCGCCGGGCCGCGACCGCACCGGGAGCCGCGCTGGAGGAAAGCCTCGACGCGGTGCGGCTGTGGACCGCCGACCGTCGCTTCCAGCTCGGCGTCGAGACGATCGAAGGCCGCGACGCCCTCGCGGTCGGCCGCGATCTGGCGGCGGTCGCCGATGCCGGCGTCGCCGCCCTCGCCGTCGCCGTCGAGGGCGAGATCGCCCGCACCCACGGCGTCGTCCCCGGCGGCCGCCTCGTCGTCGTCGCCCTCGGGCGGTACGGCGGCCGCGCGCTGACCCACGCGTCGGATCTCGACCTCGTCTACCTGTTCTCGGGCGAATTCGACGCGGTGTCGGACGGATCGAAGCCGCTCGGGGCGACGGCGTGGTTCCAGCGTGCCGCGGCGCGGCTGACCGCGGCGCTGTCGGTCCCGACCGCGGCGGGGGCGCTGTACGAGGTCGACACCCGGCTGCGGCCGCAGGGGGTGAAGGGCCTGCTTGCGGTCAGTATCGCCAGCTTCGCGCGATACCAAACGGAGGAGGCCGAGACGTGGGAGCACATGGCGCTGTGCCGCGCCCGCGTAGTCGCCGGGACCGCGGCGGACCGCGCGACGGTCGCCGGCGTCATCGCGGCGGTCCTCGACCGGCCGCGCGATCCGGCGCGGCTGCGCCACGACGTCCTCGCGATGCACCGCGACCTCGTCGCGGCGAAGCCGGGGCAGGGGGCGTGGGACGTCAAGCTCGGCCGCGGCGGGCTCGTCGACCTCGAGTTCATCGTCCACTACCTCCAACTGCGCGAGCGGACGGCGTTCACCCCCGATCTCCGCGCGGCGCTGGCCGCCCTCGCCGCCGGCGGCCACGTCGCCGACCTGACCGCCGCCCACGACGTACTGACCCGCGTGCTGGCGACGCTCCGCCTCGTCGGGCCGCCGCCGAAGCGGATCGCCGTGCCGGTCGCCGCGCTCCTCGCCCACGCCGCCGGGGCCGGCGACCTCGTTGCCGCCGAACGTGCGGTCGGACTCGCCAAGGCGGCGGTCCGTGCGGCATGGAGCGCGGTGTTCGCAACCGGAGACTGAGCCATGGACCTCGGCGATCCCGCCCCCGCCTTCGACCTGCCGACCGACGGCGGCGGCCAAGCCAGCCTCGCCGCGCTGGCGGGACGCAAGGTCGTCCTCTACTTCTACCCGAAGGACGACACGCCGGGGTGCACGACCGAGGCGATCGCCTTCACCGGACTGGCCGCCGACTTCGCCGCTGCCGACACGACCGTCATCGGCGTGTCGAAGGACACTGTCGCCGAGCATGCCAAGTTCCGCAAGAAGCACGACCTCGGCGTCGAGCTCGCCGCCGACCCCGACGGCACGGTCGTCGAGGCCTACGGCGCGTGGGTCGAGAAGAGCATGTACGGCAAGAAGTACATGGGCATCGACCGCGCGACGTTCCTGATCGACCGCGCCGGCACGGTCGCCAGGGTGTGGCGCAAGGTCAAGGTGCCCGGCCACGCCGAGGCGGTACTGACGGCGGCGCAGGCGCTGGCGTGATCGGCCGATTGGTCCTCGCGGCGGCGGCCGTCGCCGCAGCGGGGCCGGTTACCGCGCTGCCGCTCGACCGCCTCGCCGGTATCGTCGGCGACCGCATCGCGGGCGAACCGGTCGACTGTATCGAAGCGGCCGAGATCGACGGCGTCCACCTTGTCCCTGGCGGCTTCGCCTACGTCATGCGCTCGCCGGCAACCGTCTTCGTTAACCTGCCGGAGACGGGCGGCGGCTTCATCCATAACGGCGTCACCCCCGCGGTCGACCGGACCGGCGCGCTCCTCTGCCGCAATCAGCCGGTCGCGCTGCTGGGCGAGAACTCGCTCGCGCCGGTGGCGACGATTCGGCTCGGGCCGTTCGTGCCATACCGGCGGCCGTCACCGCGCGATGACCCACCCCGTTTGCGGGGAGGTGGCGCGTAGCGCCGGAGGGGCGGTCGGCCGAGTGGCCGCGGCCGCAAGCAAAGTGTCATCCCGGCGCAGGCCGGGACCCATGACCTCCAACGTTCGAGTTCATGGGTCCCGGCGTGCGCCGGGATGACATCGATCGAGGACCGCAGCCACTCGCCCGGCCGCCCCTCCGACGCTGCGCGCCACCTCCTACGAGCGGGGAAGGATCGTCAACCCTTTACCCGCGCCCGGCCCATGTAATCGAGCTTGCCGAGCGTCACGCCGGCGGCGCGGAGGATCGCGTAGGCGGTCGTCGCGTGGAAGTAGAAGTTGGGCAGGCTGAACGACAGCAGGAAATCCTCGGCGGTGAACGGCAGCGCGCGATCGCGGAAGCGGAACTCGACGTCGCGGCCGGCGAAGCCGTCGATTTCGTCCGGCGTCAGCGCCGCGACCGCGGCGTCAGTATCGTCGAGCAGCGCGGTCAGCCCGACGAAATCGGTCGGCCACGGCGACATGTCGGGGTTGAACACCCCGGCGCGGACGCCCGCGATCGCGCCGATGCTGTGGTGCCGCACCGACTTCACCTGATAGCCGAACGGCAGCATGTCGGGGGCGAGCCGCCGTTCGATCAGGTCGGCGGGGTCGATGCCGCTCTCGGCGGCGAAGGCCTCGCCCTTGGCGACGACGCCCCTCGTCGCGCCGATCATCTGGCGAAAGGTCGGCACGGTCGCGGCGTAGAGACTGGTCATTCGCTTCTCCCCAGGCGGACGATGATCGCGGCGGCGACGGCCAACAGCAGGATCGCGCTCGCCTCGAAGACGATGTTCTCCGGCGCCATGTTCTTGCCCTGGAGGACGATCAGCCGCGCGAGCGCGGTGATCGCGATGAAGATCGGGTAGACGAAGGCGCTGCCCTTGCCAGTATAGAACACTCCGATCATCCCGACCACCTCGGTATAGAGGAACATCAGCAGGATGTCGGCGAGGTTGATTTCCTGCGCGATGACGACGCGCCACAGCTCGTGCCCGGCGGCGGCGAGCGTCATCGCGGCGATGACGACGAGGAGGAGGTGCTCGGCGAGGCTGAACGCGCGGCCGGCCAGCAGCGTCCGCCGCGATGGCTGTGGTTCGGGATTGACCGGCGGGATCGGCGTCTCTGCCGGCGCAAGGGGGTCACTGTCGATCATCGTCCTTCCCGGTCGCGGCGCACCCGGCCGAAGCGGGTCGCGAGGTAGCAGCCGAGCGCGACGAACCCCGCCGCGACCGCGATCCGGCCGAAGCGCACGTCGACGTAGGCGAGCCCGAAGGTCAGCCACCACCCAAGCGACAGGTTCGCCGCGCCCCAGAGGAAATTGAGCAGCGGCGACGACAGCCCCTTGCCCGGCGGATCGGCGAACGGCGTCGGGAACGCCTCACCGCGCAGCCCGGCGGCGAGGTGCGGGATGGCGTTGACCAGCAGCGCCCCGGCGAGGACGAGGAGAGCGTAGGCGACGGCCGGCGTCATGTCGCGGCGGCCATCAGCGCGGGGAGGGTGCCCTCGTGCGCGGCGCGGAGATCGGCGAGCGACACCGCCCAAAACGGCCGTCCGTCGTCTTGCGTCGACGTCAATCGTTGGCCGCCGGTCCAGCCGACGTGGATCAAGGGGACGCCCGCCGCCTCGGCAGCGGACAATAGACGCTCGCTGTCCGTGGTTGTGACGACGAACTGCCCTTGGTTCTCGCCGAAGAACCGATCGGGTCGATCCCCGAAGTAGCCGCCCATCTCGACACCCGCGCCGATGCCGCCGGCTAACGCCATTTCGGCCACGCTGACCAGCAATCCGCCATCCGAAACGTCGTGGACCGCAGTGACGAGCTGAGCCGCGATTGCCGACGTGACAAATGCCCCTGTCCGTTTCAACTGAGCAAGGTCGACCGCTGGCGGCGGACCGTCCTCGCGGCCGTGGATCTCCCGCAACCAGAGTGACTGCCCAAGCGCCGCCGCATCGTCGAGACCAGCGACGGCGATCCATTCACCCGCCGCCTTGAAGCCCATCGTCATCGTCTTGGCATAGTCGTCGATCAGGCCGACCGCGCCGATCGCCGGGGTCGGCAGGATGCCGGTGCCGTCGGTCTCGTTGTAGAGGCTGACGTTGCCGCTGACGACGGGGAAGTCGAGCGCGCGGCACGCCTCGGCCATGCCCTCGATGCAGCCGACGAACTGCCCCATGATCTCCGGCCGCTGCGGGTTGCCGAAGTTCATGCAGTCGGTGATCGCCAGCGGCTTGGCCCCGACCGCGATCAGGTTGCGCCACGCCTCCGCCACCGCCTGCTTGCCGCCCTCGACCGGGTCGGCGAAGCAGTAGCGCGGGGTGCAGTCGGTGGTCATCGCCAGCGCCTTCCGCGTGCCGTGGACGCGCACCACCGCCGCGTCGCCGCCGGGGCGCTGGACGGTGTCGGCCCCGACCATGTGGTCGTACTGCTCCCAGATCCACCGCTTCGAGGCGACGTCGGGACACGCCATCAGCTTGAGCAGGTCGGCGGCGAGGTCGGTCGACTCGGGCACGTCCGTCAGCGGCGGCCGTGGCGGCGTGGTCACGTATGGCCGGTCGTAGCTCGGCGCGGAATCCGCAAGCGGGCCCAAGGGGATGTCCGCCACCGTCGCGCCGTGCCACGTGAGCAGCAGATGCCGGGAGTCGGTCACGCGGCCGATCACGGCGAAATCGAGCTCCCACTTGCGGAAGATCGCCTCGGCGAAGCCCTCGCGGCCGGGCTTGAGCACCATCAGCATCCGCTCCTGGCTCTCGCTCAGCATCATCTCGTACGGCGTCATGCCGGTCTCGCGGCACGGCACCGTCCCCATGTCGAGTTCGATCCCGACGCCACCCTTCGACGCCATCTCGACGCTCGACGAGGTCAGCCCCGCCGCCCCCATGTCCTGGATGGCGACGATCGCGTCCGACGCCATCAGCTCGAGACACGCCTCGATCAGCAGCTTCTCGGTGAACGGGTCGCCGACCTGGACCGTCGGGCGCTTGTCCTCGTCGCCCTCGGTGAACTGGGCGCTCGCCATCGTCGCGCCGTGGATGCCGTCGCGCCCGGTCTTCGACCCGACGTAGACGACGCTGTTCCCGACCCCGGCCGCCGCCGAATAGAAGATCTTGTCCTGCCGCGCGACGCCGACGGTCATCGCGTTGACGAGGATGTTGCCGTTGTACGCCGGGTGGAAGTTGACCTCGCCGCCCACCGTCGGCACGCCGACGCAGTTGCCGTAGCCGCCGATGCCGGCGACGACGCCCTTGATCAAATGCTTCATCCGCGGCGCGTGCGGATCGCCGAAGCGCAGCGCGTTGAGGTTGGCGATCGGGCGCGCCCCCATGGTGAAGACGTCGCGCAGAATGCCGCCGACGCCGGTCGCGGCGCCCTGGTACGGCTCGATGAAGCTTGGGTGGTTGTGGCTTTCCATCTTGAAGATCGCCGCGTCGCCGTCGCCGATGTCGATCACGCCGGCGTTCTCGCCGGGGCCGCAGATGACCCACGGCGCCTCGGTCGGCAGCGTCTTCAGGTGGCGCCGGCTCGACTTGTAGCTGCAGTGCTCCGACCACATCACCGAGAAGATGCCGAGCTCGAGCAGGTTCGGCGTCCGCCCGAGCGTGGCGACGACCGCGTCGTACTCGGCCGGGCTGAGGCCGTGGTCGGCGACGATCTGCGGCGTGATCTCGGTCATCCGCCGCGCATAGCCGCGCCCGCGCGAACTGTCATTCCCCCGTCATATCGTACATGCTATGTTCTCCTCCGACTCGAACAGGGAGCAGTCACATGGACATCCGCGACATCGCCGCCGACATGGTCGCCATGACCAAGGCCGGGGACTTCCACATCGGCGAGAAATATTGGGCCGACGACGTCGTCTCGATCGAGGGCATGGACGGCCCGATGGCGCGCCTCGAGGGCAAGGAAGCGGTCATGGGCAAGAGCGCGTGGTGGTACGCCAACCACGAGGTCCACGGCACGACGACCGACGGTCCCTACGTCAACGGTGACCAGATCGCGATCCGCTGGACGATGGACATCACCAACAAGGAATCGGGCGACCGCCAGCAGATGGATGAGGTCGCGCTGTACACGATCAAGGACGGCAAGATCGTCGAGGAGCGGTTCTTCTACTGAGCGGGTCGCGGCGACCGCTCACCTCCTACCCGAGGCGGGAGGCCGTGCGACAGTTCTCGCGACGACCAGCTTGCCGAGGATGGTCGCTGGCGGGCGAAGGCGTTATGCTCCTCCCACGGAGTAGCCGATGAACGCCCCCGCGAAGATCCCACGCAAGCTGACGGTCGACGAGTTCATCGCGGCCTATTCCGGCCGCGAGGAGAAGTACGAGCTGGTCGACGGCGAGCCGCGGATGATGGCCGGGGCCAATCGCCGGCACGCACGGCTGACGCGGAACCTGATCGTTGCTCTGGGGAGCGCATTACGCGGCGGTCCGTGCGAGGTCATGCCGGGCGACATGGGACTCGAAGTCTCGGATTACGACTATCGCCTGCCGGACGTCGCCATCTATTGCGACCCGCGCGATCTCGGCCCGGTCGACGACGAACCGACGCGCCTCCGCTATCCCAAGGTCGTGATCGAGGTCCTGTCGCGCTCGACGTCGTCGACCGATTACGGCGTCAAGCTTAGCGAATACCAGTTGCTGCCGAGTGTCGACACGATCGTCTACGTAAATCCGGCGAAGGAGATAATCACCACCTTCGAGAGAGCCGGCGATAACGAGTGGCATGTCGTGGTCCACCTCCCCGGCCAGCCGCTGGTCCTGCGCGACCCGGCGGTGACCGTGACGGCGGATGAAGTTTTCGCGGGCGTGGGGTGACGTCGTTGCCGAGCGTCGACGATCGCCCCAATGGAGGGCAACTCGCGCTTGAAGACCGCACGAGCCGAGTCTAGACTAATCATAGTCGGAAGGCCGCGCAGTAGTGGAGAGGGTATGTCAGACCGGTCCCTGAAACTTCTGCTCATCGCGGTGGTCGGCGGGATTGTCGCAATTCCCGCCGCGGCCGCGCCCCCGCCGAGCGGCCGCCACCAGATCGCCAATGCCAACAGCGGCCTGTGCCTCAGCCCGGCGGGCGGGACGAGCAACCCCAACGAACAGACGGTCCAGTTCACCTGCGACGCCGATCCGTCGCGCGCGTGGACGATCGAGCCGGTCGAGGGCGATATCGTCAAGGTCCGCAACGTCCGCAGCGGCCTGTGCCTGACCGTCGCCGGCGGCGGCAGCGACAAGAACACGCCATCGGTCCAATATGCCTGTGATACCAATCCGTCGCGGCGTTGGCTCTATGCCCCCGACGGATCGGGGCAGTTCCGCTTGGTCAATCTTCAGAGCGGGATGTGCCTGACGATCGCCGGCGGGGGCACCGGCAACAACGACGTCGCCGTCCAGTATTACTGCGACGGCGATCCGTCACGGTTCTTCCGGCTGCACTAAAGGCGCCGGCGCGACATCGTCGGTCGCTAGGCCACCACCTCGATAAAGCTGTCGAGGACGCGCTTCGCCCCCGCCTGTTCGAAGTCGATCTCGAGCTTGTTGCCGTCAAGCGCGGTCACCGCGCCGTAGCCGAACTTCGAATGGAAGACGCGGGCGCCGACCTTCACGTCCTTCCGCCCCGGCACGCCGATCGAGACCGCGCTTGCCTTCGCCTCGATCTGGAGGCCGCCGCGGCCGGGGACGCTGGCGCCGCCGCGCTCGGTCGCGCGGGCCCAGCCCG
>CAHJWT010000119.1 GCA_903643075.1 Sphingomonadaceae bacterium
CTCGGCGCGGCCGGCGACACCGCCCGCGACGCGATCGCCGACGCCCTCGCCCGCCTCCGCGACGACCGCGACCGCGCGCGTGAGGAGCGCGACGAAGAACGCGACCGCCGCGACGAGGATCGTCCGGACGACTAGCCCGGGGGCGGGGGCGGCGGCGATGCTTTCGATCCTTCCCGCCCCGCGGGGAGGATCGCCATCGTGACCACCCGCTACCGCGCCGATGTCACGGCCGCGCGGTCACGGTACCGCGGCATCGTCACGGCGCTGCGGTGACAATGACCGCAACAGCATCGCATGAATTATCACGGCAGCCCTCGACGGCTGGCTAGGATCTCAACCGTAAGCGAACCGAATTGGCGTGCGCCGGCAGCCCTTCGGCCATAGCCAGCGTCACGGCGGCGGGACCGATCGCCGTCAGCCCGGCGGGCGGCGCGGCGAGGAAGGTGGTCCGCTTCATGAAGTCGGTGACCCCCAAGCCGCTCGAGAACCGCGCCCGCCGCCCGGTCGGCAGAACGTGGTTCGGCCCCGCGACATAGTCGCCGACCGCCTCGGGCGTGTGGCGGCCAAGGAACACCGACCCGGCGTGCCTGACCTGTCGAAAGATCACGTCGGGGTCGTCGACCATCAGCTGGAGGTGTTCGGGCGCCAGCGCATCGATCAGCGGCACGGCCGCGGCGAGATCGGGGACGACGATGATCGTGCCGTACCTGTCCCAGCTAGCCCGCGCCGCCGTTTCCGTCGCCAGTTCAGGCAGTTGCACCGCGACGGCACGCTCGACCGCGGCGGCGAAGGCGGCGTCGTCGGTGATCAGGATCGACTGCGCCGCCGGATCGTGCTCGGCCTGGGCGAGGAGGTCGGCGGCGACCCATGCGGGGTCCGACGCCGCGTCGCTGACGACGACCACCTCCGACGGCCCGGCGACCATGTCGATGCCGACGACACCGAACACCTGTCGCTTCGCCTCGGCGACCCACGCGTTGCCCGGCCCGGCGATGACGTCGACCGCCGCGATCGTCGCCGTGCCATAGGCCAGCGCCGCGATCGCCTGCGCGCCGCCGACCCGGTAGACCGCGTCGACCCCGGCCAGATCGGCGGCGGCGAGAACCAAGGGATTGATTTCATTGCCCGGCGTCGGCGTCACCATCGCGACCCGGCCAACCCCGGCGACCTTGGCGGGGATCGCGTTCATCAGCACCGACGACGGATAGGCGGCGCGCCCGCCGGGAACATAGATGCCTGCCGCGTCGACCGGCGACCAGCGCCAGCCGGTGCGGACCCCGGCGGCGTCGGTCGCGTCGTGACCTGTAGGACATTGTTCCACGTGGAACATTTTGATCCGCTCGGCCGCCAGCTCGAGCGCGGCAAGGACGCCTGTCGCGACCTGCGCCCGCGCCGCGCGGACCGCCGCGCGGTCGATCTCGATCCCCGTTGCGGCAAGATCGACCCGATCGAAGCGCGCGGTGAGCTCGCCGAGCGCCGCGTCGCCGCGCGCGCGCACGTCGGCGACGATCGCCGCGACGTCAGCGGTGACGTCGGCTTCGCTCTCGCGCCGGGCGGCGACCAACGCCCTGAATTCGGCCGCGAACCCGGGCGCGCCGGCGTCAAGCCGCAGCGGCATCGTGCACTTCCGCTTTCGGGTCGACGGCGGAACGGAAGCGTTCGACCCACGGGACGACCTGCGCCGCGCGGGTCTTGAATGCGGCGCGGTTGACAATCAACCGCGAGCTGACCTGCGCCACCGTCTCGACCTCGACCAGCCCGTTCTCGGCGAGCGTGCGTCCGGTCGAAACGAGATCGACGATGCGGTCGCACAGGCCGAGCATCGGCGCGAGCTCCATCGCGCCGTTCAATTTGACGCACTCGGCCTGGACCCCGCGTCGCGCGAAGTGCGCCTGCGTCACGTGCGGGTACTTCGTCGCGACGCGGACGTGGCTCCACGTCCGTGGGTCGTCGGTCGCCGCCTGCGCCGCCGGCTCGGCGACGGCGATGCGGCAGCGCCCGATGCCGAGATCGACCGGCGCGTAGATCTCGGAGAAATCGTGCTCCATCAGGACGTCGTTGCCGGCGATGCCGAGCTGCGCCGCGCCGAACGCGACGAAGGTCGCGACGTCGAACGAGCGCACCCGGATCAGCGACACCGCGGCGAGGTTGGTCGCGAAGCGCAGCGCGCGGCTGTTCTCGTCGCTGAACGCCGCCTCGGGCACGATCCCGGCACGGGCGAGGACGGGCAATGCCTCGCGCAGGATGCGCCCCTTGGGCAGCGCGATAATCAGGTCGTCGGGCATGGCCGCGTTCGTAGTGGCGGGGCGCAGCGGCGGCAAGGCTGGCCCTCCCCGATCGACCGGCGACATTTCCGCCGGGCGTACGGCAGGCCGCTTCGCCCCGTCCTCAAAGCTGCGTCGTGCCGCCTCCACGCGCGCGGTCGGAATCGAACGGCGTGCCGTCGTTCGCGGCCGCTGGCACGCTCAGCCCAAGCCGCGCCGCGACGTCGGCCAGCGGGGTCGCCGCCGGAATGACGTAGACGAGGCTCGCATCGTTGCTCGTCGTCGTTGCGACTGCACCCTTGGGGCACAGCTTCATACACCCGGTCTCGACGATGCGGACGGGCGAGCGCTTCCATTTCGGCAGGTCGAGGTGCTGCTTGAGCGCCTTGGCCAGTGGCTTCGACGCGCCGTCGCCGAAGCCGCCGCCGAGCTTCTTGCCGCATTTCCGGCAGATCGCGACGAGGGTTCGGCTGCGGGTCGCGACGGTGCGGATACCGGGTTTCATCGCGGCGTAACGGCCGTGGCCCGGCTTCGTTGCTTGACGCCATCGCCGGCGGGGCGCCACGTCGGCGGGGAGGAGGCGGGCGATGTCGATCATTCCAGCGGCGATCGCGATGGCGGCAACCGGCGGCGACGGGCCCACAGCGCTTGCCTGCCGCCCACCGACGGTAGCGGCGTGCCCGCGCTAGGGCTCCTCGCCGTCTTGTTCGCCGCCGGGGTGTGGGCGGGGGCACAGAATGCGCTGGCCGGCGGGGGCTCGTTCGTCACCCTGCCGGCGCTGATCCTGACCGGGCTCGACCCGCGGCTGGCGAACATTACCTCGACCGTCGCGCTGTTCCCCGGGCAGGTGACGACCGGCTGGGCGGGGCGGAGCCTCGTCAGCGGGGCCGAGCGGCTGAGCTTCCGCGCGCTCGCCGCGGTCTGCCTCGCCGGCGGCGTCGTCGGCGCGGTGCTGCTGCTGGTCACCCCGGCGAAGGTGTTCGCCGCGATGGTCCCGTGGCTGGTTCTCGCCGCAACGGGGCTGTTCGCCTGGAGCACCTTCTGGCCCAAGCCGGCCGGCACGAGCAATCCACCGCCGGCGTGGGTGACGGCGCTGATCCAGGGGTTCATCGCGACCTACGCCGGGTTCTTCGGCGGCGGCGCGGGGATCGTCACGCTGGCGGCGCTGACGCTCGCCCGGATGCCGCTGAGGAACGCGGGCGGGACCAAGAACGTCCTCGTCGCCATCTCGAACATCGCCGCGGCGCTGGTCTTCGCGGCGACCGTACCGATTCCATGGGCGAAGGCCGCCGCCGTCGGAGCGGGATCGATGGTCGGCGGCTACGGCGGCGCGCTCCTCCTCCACCGCGTCCCGGTCCGGGTGCTGCGCATCGCCGTCGTCGTCATCGGCGTGGCGCTGACCATCGGCCTGTTTGTTCGTGGGTAGTCAGGCGCGGCTGATCGCGCCATATCGCTGGCGATGACCGCCCCCGCCGCCGCCGACCTCGCCAAGACGGCGACGCTGATCGAGGCGCTGCCCTACCTCCAGCGCTACGCCGGGCAGGTCTTTGTCGTGAAGTACGGTGGCCATGCGATGGGCGAGCCCGATCTGGCGCGCGCCTTCGCCGACGACATCGTCCTGTTGAAGGCGTGCGGAATCAACCCCGTCGTCGTCCACGGCGGCGGGCCACAGATCGGCGCGATGCTCAAGCGGCTGGGCATCGCGTCGAGCTTCGTCGACGGGCTGCGCGTGACCGACGCGGCGACCGCCGAAGTCGCCGAGATGGTCCTCGCCGGCTCGATCAACAAGGAGCTGGTCGGCTGGATCAACGCCGCCGGCGGGGTCGCCGCGGGGATCAGCGGCAAGGACGCCAACCTCGTCCGCGCGGTCAAGGCAAGCCGGACGACGCGCGACGCCGAAAGCAGCATCGAGCGCGAGGTCGACCTCGGCTTCGTCGGCGAGCCGGTCGCGGTCGACCGGCGGATCATCGATGTCCTCATCGCCGCCGGGATCGTGCCGGTCATCGCGCCGGTCGCGGCGGGCGCGGACGGCACGACGTACAACGTCAACGCCGACACCATGGCCGGGGCGATCGCCGCCGCGATCGGCGCGGCGCGGCTGTTCCTGTTGACCGACGTCGCCGGGGTGCTCGGTGACAACGGCGAACTGCTGACCGACCTCGACCCCAAGCGGATCGCCGCGCTCGTCGCCGCCGGGACGATCCGCGGCGGCATGATCCCGAAGATCGAGACGTGCGTCGCCGCGGTCGGCGCCGGGGTCGGCGCGGCAGTCGTCCTCGACGGGCGGGTGCCACACGCGATGCTGCTCGAAATCTTCACCCGCGACGGGGCAGGGACGCTGGTCCGGGCCTAGCCCGGCCAAATCCTACGCGAGGGTCAATCGAGGGTCAGGGAAACGACGCATAGTTTTTATCGGTCCGTCCCGGCCGACGGTGCCATTGGGCGGATAGCCACGTCGGTATAGCACGCCGTCGTGCTGTAGGACAGCGCCGGGCATCGGCGCCGCACCCGCATTGATTGCGCCCCCGCCGCCGACCCCCTAGATGCTGGCCCTACCACCCGGAGCCGTCGTCATGAACACCCTCGCCGCGATCGTCGGCATCGTCATCATGGTCCTCCAGCTCCTCATCTGGATCCTGATCGTCCAGGCGATCCTGTCGTGGCTCGTCGCGTTCAACGTCATCAACACCTACAACGGCTTCGTCCGCGGCGTGCTGCGCGCGCTCGACGCGATCACCGACCCGCTGCTCCGGCCGATCCGCCGCGTCCTCCCCGACCTCGGCGGCATCGACCTCTCGCCGATGGTGCTCATCCTCATCATCATCCTGATCCAGCGGCTGCTGCCCGCGATCCTCGCCGATGCGGGTGTCCTCTGAAGGCATGGGCCCCCGTTCCCGCCGGCGTCACGCTCAACGTCCGCGTGTCGCCCCGCGGGGGGCGTAACGCGGTCGAGGGGCTGGTCGCCGATGCCGAAGGCAAGCCACGGGTCGGTGTCCGCGTCGCCGGGGCGTCGGAGGGCGGCGAGGCCAACGACGCGGTCGAGGCGACGCTCGCCCGCTGGCTCGGGATCCGCGCGGGCGACGTCGAGGTCACCGAGGGGCTGACGACGCGGTCGAAGGTGCTGACGATCGACGGCGATCCGGTCCAGCTGATGCGCAAACTCCAGGCGCTGACCGCGGTGAAGGAGCCGACGTGACCGCCGCGATCATCGACGGCAAGGCGCACGCCGCCGCGCTCGTCGACCGGGTGCGCGTCGCCGTTCCCGCCTTCGCCGCCGCGCGCGGGCGGATGCCGGGGCTGGCGGTGGTGCTCGTCGGCGACGATCCGGCGAGCCACGTCTACGTCCGCAACAAGCTCGCGCGGACCGCGACGGCGGGGATGCGGTCGATCGAGCACCGCCTGCCGTCGAGCGTCGCCGAAGCCGACCTCCTCGCGCTGGTCGCCGCGCTCAACGCCGACGACGCGGTCGACGGCATCCTCGTCCAGCTGCCGCTGCCCCCACATATCGACAGCGCCAAGGTGCTCGTCGCGGTTGACCCCGGCAAGGACGTCGACGGCTTCCATCCAGTCAATGCCGGCCGGCTCGCGACCGGGCTGCCGGGGCTGGTCCCGTGTACCCCGAGCGGGTGCCTGATCCTGGTCAAGGCGGTGGCCGGCGACCTGGGCGGAGCCGACGCGCTCGTCGTCGGCCGGTCGAACATCGTCGGCAAGCCGATGGCGGCGCTGCTGACCGCGGCATCGGCGACGGTAACCCTCGCCCACAGCCGGACGCGCGACCTCGCCGACCACGTCCGCCGGGCCGACGTGGTCGTCGCCGCCGTCGGCGTGCCCGAAGTCATTCGCGGCGACTGGCTCAAGCCGGAGGCGGTCGTGATCGATGTCGGCATGAACCGGGTGGCAAATCCCGACGGCACGACGCGACTGGTCGGCGATGTCGCCTTCGCCGAAGCGCTGCCGGTGGCGCGCGCGATCACCCCGGTCCCCGGCGGGGTCGGGCCGATGACGATCGCCTGCCTGCTGCGCAACACCCTGCTCGCCGCCCACGCCCGCGCCGGGCTGCCCGCACCGGTGACGCTGTGACCGACCCCGTCGCCCTGTTCGTCTCGGCGTTCGTCACGCTGTTCGTCGTCCTCGACCCGCCTGGGTGCATTCCGATCTTCTCGTCGCTTACCTCGGGCGCGAGCGCGGCGCACCGGCGGAGCATGGCGCTGCGCTCGACCGGGATCGCGGCGATCGTCCTGTTCGCCTTCGGTATCCTCGGCGAGCGCTTCCTCGACGCCCTCGGCATCAGCTTGGCCGCGTTCCGCATTGCCGGCGGGATCATGGTCTTCCTGATCGCGATCGACATGGTCTTCGAGAAGCGGACCGAGCGTCGCGAGACGCGCGCCGAGGAGGTCAAGCGTGGCCGCGAGGTCTGCGAGGAGGACATTTCGGTCTTCCCGATGGCGATCCCGATGATCGCCGGGCCGGGATCGATCGCTGCGGTGATGCTGCTTACCGCCCGCGCGCGCGGCATCGAGGCGCACCTAGTTGTCTTCGCCGCGCTCGCCGCGGTGCTCGCGATTCTGCTCGCCGCGCTGCTCGCCGCCGGGCCGGTGATGCGGCTGATCGGCGACCGCATCGAGGCGATGATCACCCGCCTGCTCGGCGTCGTCCTGGCGGCGCTCGCCGCCCAGTTCGTCGTCGACGGGCTGAAGGAGGCGTTCCACCTCGCCTGACGCGTGATTGTCGGAAATCTTTACACTGTGTTGGCAATCTTGCGACCGGTGATATGCGACTTCAACGGCTTATCTGGCGTTTCCGCTTGGCATAAGATTTGCTGGCCGAACTCGATAGCGACGATAACGCCGCGGTTTTTCGCAACGTGGGGAGCAATTATGAGGCATCTGCATCTGGTGGCGCTGGCTACCGTCGCGGTTGGAGCCACCTCGGCCGACGCCGCCATCACGACTTACGCCACGCGCGCCGCGTTCAACGCCGCTGCCGGGGCGACCACGACCGAGACCTTCGGTTCGTGCGGCACGAGTACCGTCGGCCTAGGCAACAATTTCGTCCTGTCGAGCGGCAACCCCGGGCCGTGCACGGCGCTCGCGACCGGCATCTCGTTCGCTCCCACCCCGGGCTACGACCTCTATATCGCCGGGCCGGGCCAGTCGGCCAACGTCGACACGGCGCTGGGCGTCGATCTCCCGGTCGGCGGCTACGACCAGATCAGCTTCGCCGGCGGCAGCTTCGCGTTCGCGGCCGACCTGTTCCAGAATTTCTTCGGCGGCATCTAGAGCGGCAGCGACGCGACCTTCACGGTCAACGCCTTCGGCGCCAGCGGACTGCTCGGCAGCTTCTCCTTCCCCATTGCGTCGGGGACCGGCGGGTTCTTCGGCTTGACCTCGACCGACGCGATCACCTCGCTGCAAGTGTCGCAGGCGGGCGGCTTCGCGGTCGTCGACAACGTCTCGTTCAACTCGGCCGGCGGCACGGTCCCCGAGCCAGCGAGCTGGGCGCTGATGATCGCCGGCTTCGGCCTCGTCGGCGGGTCGCTGCGCCGCCGCTTCGCCGCAGCCGCCTGAGCGCCGCCGCCGGCGCC
>CAHJWT010000120.1 GCA_903643075.1 Sphingomonadaceae bacterium
ATACAGAAGTATTTCTCTACCATTCCCAAGGCACCTGCGCCGGCCGAGCCCGCCGTCCCTCCTTTGCCCAAGCTCACCAAAGCGGTGCGCCAGACGGTGGAAGACGAGGTGAAGCTCCCCAAGATCGTCATGGTTTGGCATAGCCCCGCGCGGTTCGCGGCGGGCGACGCGCGCGCGCTGCTCGACTTCGCCGCCGCCTATGCCGCGAGCGCCGACGGGGTGGTGCCGTACGACAGCTGGCCGCGGGGCATCCTCGGCCACTTCATCGCGCGGACGCCGCCGGCGGGCGGGACGCTCTAGTCCAGCTCGAAGACGATCGTCACCGTCGCGGCGAGAGTCACGTCGCCCGGTGCGACCGGCGTCTCGGGCGCGGCCATCTTGCGCATCGCGGTGACGGTGATCATCGGCCGCACAGCCGGCTCGCCGCCCTCGGTGATCGAGCGGATGCGGCCGAGGTGCATCCCGGCGGCGGCGGCGTAGAGTTCGGCGCGCTTACGGGCGCCGACGACGGCGGCGGTCCGCGCGGCGTTGAGCGTGCCCTCGCTGTCCTCGACCCGGAAAGCCGGCCCGTTGATCTGGTTCGCCCCCGCCGCGACGAGCGCGTCGACCAGCCGCCCGGCGTCGGCAAGCGCGCGGACCCGGAGCGCGACGGTGTTCGACACCTGGTAGCCGGTCAGGACCGGCGGCGCGTTGTCGCCGTAGCGGTACTGCGGCTGGAGGTTGAGCCCGCTCGTCTGGATGTCGCGCTCGGCGACTCCGGCGCGGCGGATCGCGGCGACGACGTTCGTCATCCGCTGGGCGTTGGCGGCGAGTGCGGCGGCGGCGGTCGGGGCCTGCGTCACCACCCCGCCCGACAGGTCGGCGACATCGGGAACGCGGTCGACATGCCCCTCGGCGGTGATCGTCAGCGTCGTCGGCTTCGGGCCGGCGTCGGGGTCGGCGAGGGCGGGGCTGGCGAGCAGGGCCGCGAGGAGGATCAGGCGCATCGGCGGGGTTCCTTGTTGACGTCCCGCAGCGATCGCCGAAAGACGCTGTCGCGACGGTGAACGCCGGCTCAGCGCCGGTCGGCGACGAGGCGGAAGATCGCGATCAGCGCGACCGCGCCGAGGATCGATGCGATCCATCCGGGGTTGCTGCCGTCGCGGTACCAGTGGAACAGGTGGCTCCCCGCCCAGCCGGCGAACAGCGACCCGGCGATGCCGATCGCGATCGTGACGAGGCAGCCCTGCGCGTCGCGCTCGCCGGTGATCAGCTTGGCGATCGCGCCGACGATCAGGCCGATGATCAGCCAGCCGATGATGCCGTGTCCCGCCATATACCGACTCCTGTTCGGCCAGTCGCGTATCGCGCTCGGGACGGCTTCGCAACGGTCGCTTTTGCGGTTATGGCGATTGACGCCCGGCGCAACTGCTTTACAAGGGTAACACACTGCGGCGGCCGGTGGGGACTATGACGAGCATGAACATGCATTCGCGGATCGACGGCACGGTTCTCGACGCCGACCGCGACGACGCGGTGCGGCCGCGGCGGCGGCGCTGGCTGATCCCGGCGATCGTCGCGGCGGTTGTCGTCGTGATCCTCGCCGCGTGGCTGTTCGCGGGACGCAAGAAGGCCGCCGCGGCACCGCCGCCGGCGACGGTGCCGACGGTGACGGTCGTCGTCCCGGGCACCTCGACCGTCGCCGCCGACGTGACCGCGACCGGCAGCATCGCCGCGCGCCGCGACGCTGCCGTCGGGGTCAACGGCGAGGGTGGACTGGTCACCGCCGTCCTCGTCGACGCCGGGCAGCGGGTCGCGCAGGGGCAGGTCCTCGCGCGGATCGACGCGAGCGTCCAGACGCAGCAGGTCGCCCAGATGGAGGCGTCGATCCGCTCGGCCAGGGCCGACGCGGCGCTGGCGCAGTCGAACCTCGACCGCGCGGCGAAGCTGGTCGACAAGGGCTTCATCTCGAAAGCCGACATCGACACCAAGACGGCGACCCGCGACGGCATGAACGCCAAGGTCAGGCTCGCCGAGGCGCAGGCGGCCGAGATGAAGGCGCGGATGGCGCGCCTCGACGTCCGCGCGCCCGCCGCCGGGCTCGTCCTGGTGCGCAACGTCGAGACCGGGCAGATCGTCGGTGCCGGGGCGAACAATCTGTTCCGCATCGCCGAGGGGGGGGTGCTCGAGATGCGCGCGCTCGTCGCCGAGCAGGACCTCGCTGCATTGAAGGTCGGCCTGCCGGCGACGGTCCGCCCGGTCGGGTCGGCGACCGACTACCACGGCACGATCTGGCTGATCGACCCGACGGTCGACCTCAACAGCCGCCAGGGCATCGCGCGGATCGCGCTGGCCTATTCGCCCGGCCTGCGCGTCGGCGGCTTCGCCAACGCGACGATCGCGGCCGGGGCGGCGACCCGGCCGGTCCTGCCGCAGTCGGCGGTGATGGTCGACGACACCGGCAGCTTCGTCTATGTCGTCGGGGCCGACGGCAAGGTCGTCCGGCGGAACGTCAAGGTCGGATCGGTGTCGGAGAAGGGCATGAGCGTCACCGCCGGGCTGACCGGAACCGAGCGTGTCGTCCTCAGCGCCGGGGCGTTCCTGTCGCCGGGCGAGGCGGTCAAGCCGGTACTCGCGGCGGCGGGAGCGTAGGCGATGCGCAACATCTCGAGCTGGGCGATCAAGAACCCGACGTTCCCGATCGTCATGTTCCTCGTCCTGTCGTTCCTCGGCATCGTCAGCTTCAACGGCATGGCGATCAATTCGCAGCCCGACGTCAGCTTCCCGCTGGTTTCGGTCATCGTCAGCCAGCCGGGCGCGGCCCCGACCGAGCTCGAGAAGCAGATCACCCAGAAGGTGGAGGGCGCGGTCGCGTCGGTCAACGGCGTCGAGCACATCACCTCGTACGCGGTCGAAGGGACATCGGGGACGAACATCGAGTTCGCCATCGGTACGCCGACCGACCGCGCCGTTGCCGACGTCCGCGACGCCGTGTCGAAGATCAGGGGCGAACTGCCCGAAGGCATCCTCGAGCCGACGATCAGCCGCCAGACGTACGACGGCGCGCTCGGCAGCTACGTCGTGACGACGACCGACATGAGCCTCGAGCAGCTGACGTGGTTCGTCGACAACACGATCACCAAGCGGCTGCTCGCCGTTCCCGGGGTCGGCGGGTTCAACTCGATCGGCGGGGTCAAGCGCGAGATCAACGTCGACCTCGATCCGGCCAAGCTTCAGGCCTACGGCGTCACCGCGGCGCAGATCAATCAGACGATCCGCTCGATCAACCTCGACGCGACCGGCGGCCGGACCGAGATCGCCGGGGCCGAGCAGGCGGTGCGCATCCTCGGCGGCGCGCAGACCGCGGCGATGCTCGCCGAGACGCGCGTGCCGATCTCGTTCAACCGCACCGTCCGTCTCGGCGACCTCGCGACGGTCCGCGACGCGGTCGCCGAGCAGCGCGTCAAGGTCAAGTACGACGGCCGCGAGGTCGCCAGCTTCGACGTGCTCAGGGCGAAGGGCGGGTCCGAGGTTCAGACCATGGACAAGGTCACCGCCGAGATCGCCAAGATCGAGAAGGAGAACCCCAAGGTCAAGATCACGCTGACCGACGACAACGTCAAATACACCCGCGCCGAATACGCCTCGTCGATCCGCTCGCTGTTCGAAGGCGCCTTCCTCGCCGTCGTCGTCGTCTTCTTCTTCCTGCGCGACTGGCGCGCGACGCTGATCTCGGCGATCGCGATCCCGCTGTCGTGCGTCCCCGCATTCTTCTTCATGGACGCGCTCGGCTTCACGCTCAACAACATCAGCCTGCTCGCGCTCAGCCTCGTCGCCGGCATCCTCGTCGACGACGCGATCGTCGAGATCGAGAACATCGTCCGCCACATGCGTATGGGCAAGTCGCCGTGGCGCGCATCGATGGACGCGGCCGATGAGATCGGCCTCGCCGTCGTCGCCACCACCTTTGCCATCGTCGCGGTGTTCCTCCCCGTCGCCCTGATGCCCGGCATCGCGGGGCAGTATTTCAAGCAGTTTGGACTGACGGTGGTCATCGCCGTGCTGATGAGCCTGCTCGTCGCGCGCCTCATCACACCGCTGTGCGCCGCCTATTTCCTTCGTCCCCATGGCGAGAAGGCGCACGCCAGCGGGCCGGTGATGTCGCGCTATATCGCCTTCCTGCGCTGGTCGATCCGCCACCGCTGGCTGACCGTCGGGGCCGGCGTCCTCGCCTTCGTCCTGACGATCGTCCTTGGCACCAAGTTGCCGATGACCTTCGTCCCGCCGAACGATACCGGCCAGTCGACCGTCCAGATCGAGATGGCCCCCGGCGTCCGCATCGCCGACGTCGAGCGGGTGACCGACGAGGTCGCGCAGCTGCTCGCCCGCCGGCCCGAGGTCGCATCGACCCTCGAGACGATCGGCCAGTCCGACGAGGTCCGCTTTGCCACCGTCCAGCTGGCGCTGAAGCCGCGCGGCAAGGACCGGACGATGTCGACCGTCGACTTCGAACAGGCGAACGCGCCGCTTCTCCGCACGATCGCTGACGCCCGGATCAACTTCCAGTCGCAGACCGGCGGCTTCGGCGGCCACGACGTCAATACCATGCTCGTCGGCGACGATCCGGTGACGCTGCACAAGGCCGCCGACGCACTCGTCGCGGGGATGAAGCGCCTGCCGGCGCTGCGCGACGTCCACGTCGACGCCGACCTCCAGCGCCCCGAGATCGTGATCAAGCCGCATTTCGACATCGCTGCGCAGATGGGGGTGTCGGTCCAGGCGCTCAGCCAGACGATCCGGCTGGCGACGATCGGCGACGTGCCGCAAAACCTCGCCAAGTTCTCGCTGTCCGACCGGCAGATCCCGATCCGCGTCCAGCTGCCCGACGCCGGCCGCGGCGACCTCGACACGATCCGCAACCTGCCGGTGCCGACCAGCGTCGCCCAGCTGACCGGACCGTCGGTGCCCTTGAAAACGCTCGCCGAGATCGGCTTCGGCGAGGGGCCGGTCAAGATCCGCCGCTACAATCAGGGCCGGCGCATGGTCATCGTCGCCGACCTGATCCCCGGCGCGCAGGGCGGCGACGTTCAGAGCGCGGTCCACGCGCTGCCCGAGTTCAAGCACTTGCCCGAGGGCGTCCAGCAGGTCGCGGTCGGCCAGGAGGAATGGGTCGGCCAGCTGTTCATCAGCTTCATCTACGCCCTCGTCGCCGGCGTGCTGCTGGTTTTCGCCGTCTTGGTCCTCCTCTACCGCCGCGTCCTGCCGCCGTTCGTCAACATGGCGTCGCTGATGCTCGCCCCGCTCGGCGCGGTGGTCGCGCTGCTGGTCTGCGGCATGGCCTTCTCGATGCCGGTGTGCATCGGCATCCTGATGCTGTTCGGCATCGTCGCGAAGAACTCGATCCTGCTGATCGACTTCGCGATCGAGGAGATGCGGCAGGGGGTCGACCGGGTCGAGGCGATCCTCGATGCCGGACGCAAGCGCGCCCAGCCGATCGTGATGACCTCGGTCGCGATGATCGCGGGCATGCTGCCGGTCGCGCTGTCGATCGGCAGCGACGGCGCGTTCCGCCAGCCCATGGGCGTGGCGGTCATCGGCGGCATCGCGCTGTCGACGATCCTGACGCTGATCATCGTGCCCGCCGGCTTCACGCTGGCCGACGACATCGAGAAGTGGCTCGGCCGGCGGATCGGCGGCGCGTTCAACCAGTCCGAGGCCGGCACGGCACCGCAGCCGGCGGAGTGAGTTAGGCCCGGATGGCCTTCACGCCGTTCGAGCTGCCGTCGACCCCGTTCCACCGGATGCGCCTCGCCGCGACGCTGCTCCTCGTCGCGATGGCCGCGGTCTTCGCCGCCGCGCTGTGGGGGCAGGGGGCGTATCCGGGCTCGGCCGCGCCCGGCTACATTCGCGCGGTCGCCGAGGCGTCGCTCGTCGGCGGCCTCGCCGACTGGTTCGCGGTGACCGCGCTCTTCCGCCGCCCGCTCGGCCTGCCGATCCCGCACACCGCGATCATCCCGACCAACAAGGACCGGATCGGCGACAGCCTCGCCGCCTTCCTCAAGGACAACTTCCTGACCCCCGCGGTGATGGCGCGGCGGATGGAGGGGTTCCACGTCGCCGCCGCGCTGAGCGCGTGGCTGACCACCGCCGGCAGCGGCGGCCCGACCGGGCGCCTCCGTCGCGCGCTGTCGGGGCTCGTCGTTCGCTTCCTCGGCGCGCTCGACGACGCGGTCGTCGCCCAACTCCTCGCCGTGACGGTCACCGACCAGCTGCGGACGACGCCGGTCGCCCCCGCCGTCGGCCGCTTCCTTGCCGGCCTCGTCGCCGACGGCCGCCACGAGGCGCTGGTCGAGCGTGCCGTCGTCGCCGGACTCGACCTGCTCGACGGCCACGAGGCCGACATCCACGCCGCGGTCGCCGAACGCTCGGGCAAGTGGGTCCCGGCGTTCGTCGACGAGAAGATCGCCGGCGGCATCATCGACGCGGTCCGGTCGCGCCTGCTCGGCATGTCGGAGGCGGCGACAGCCCGCCTGCGGCGGACGCGCGACGAGATGATGACCGACTTTCGCGAGCGTGCGGCGGCGCTCGACCGGGGTACGCCCGCCTTGCCGTCGGCGACCGCCGGCGGACCGACGGAGCGCGGTCTCGGCCGCGACCATCCCGACCGCGTCGCGATCACCGGCTGGCTGACCCGCCTCGCCGCCGACCTCCAGGACCCGGCGAGCACCGCTGCCGTCCGCTTTGAGGCGGGCAAGATCGAGCTGCTCGACTCGCCCGCCACTGCCGGGCTGTTCGCGAGCCTGTGGGACACGATCAAGGGCATGCTCGCCTCCGGCGACGGCAAGGCGATGCTCGCCTCGGGCGATGGCCGGCCGTCTTCGGCCGATCCCGGCGAGCATCGCGGCGGCACGACCTCGCGCTTCGCCGCCGAACTCGGCCACGTCATCGCCGCCAACCCGGCGCTGGCCGACGCCCTCGATACCCTCGCCCGCCGCGCGGTGGTCAGCGTCGTCGCGACCTACGGCGGCAGCATCGTTAGGCTGGTCAGCGACACGATCCGCCAGTGGGACGCAGCGACGGTCACCGATCGCCTCGAAGCCGCGGTCGGCCGTGATCTCCAGTATATCCGGATCAACGGTACGGTCATCGGCGGGCTCATCGGCCTCGCCATCCACGCGGTTGAGATCGCCGTCTAGTCCTCCCGTGCCGCGAACGCCGCCCGCGCCGCGACGATCGTCGCGCGGTGGGTCTCGGCCCATGTCCAGACGCCGCAGAACGCCTCGCCGAGGCTGTGGCCGAGGTCGGTCAGCACATAGTCGACGTGCGGCGGGACGACCGGGTGGACGGTCCGCGTGACCAGGCCGTCGGCTTCCATCGCGCGCAGCGTCTTGGTCAGCATCTTCTGGCTGATCCCCGGCAGCGCGTCGCTCAGCCGGGTGAAGCGCATCCGGCCGCCGACCTCGAGCGCCTCGAGCGCGAGCATCGTCCACCTGTCGGCGACGCGGCCGATGATGCCGGCGACGAGCGCGTCGATGTCGGGGTCATCGCCGATCGTGCCAGTCGGCAAGTGGGTCGCGAATAGGGCGGGGTCGGTGGCCATGGTTTCCTCGCGGTGCCTAACGATCGTTCGGGTGCCTTCTTTCCTTTGTCCTGTCGCGCGCTATCTCGGCCGCTGATCAAGGAGACAAACCATGCAGACCAGCGGCAACACCATCCTCATCACCGGCGGCGGGTCGGGCATCGGCCGCGGCCTCGCCGAGGCGTTCGCCGCCGACGGCAA
>CAHJWT010000121.1 GCA_903643075.1 Sphingomonadaceae bacterium
GCGGTCGCCGCCGACGCGGCGCTGGCGCGCGGCGACGCGGGGCCGCTCGCCGGCATCCCGCTCGGCATCAAGGACCTGTTCGCGACGAAGGGCGTACAGACGACGGCGGGGTCGCGCATCCTCGAAGGCTTCGTCCCCGAGTACGAGAGCACGGTGACGGCAAACCTGTTCGCCGCCGGCGCGGGGATGCTCGGCAAGCTCAACATGGACGAGTTCGCGATGGGCTCGTCGAACGAGACGAGCGCGTTCGGCGAGGTCGTGTCGCCGTGGCGCGCGCGCGGGTCGAACCGGGTGCTGGTGCCCGGCGGATCGAGCGGCGGATCGGCGGCGGCGGTGTCGGCGCGGCTGTGCGCGGGGGCGACGGGGACCGACACCGGTGGGTCGATCCGCCAGCCGGCGGCGTTCACCGGCATCGCCGGGATCAAGCCGACCTACGGCCGCTGCTCGCGGTGGGGGGTAGTCGCCTTCGCCTCGTCGCTCGACCAGGCGGGGCCGATGGCGCGCGACGTGACCGACTGCGCGATCCTGCTCGGCGCGATGGCGGGGTTCGACGCGAAGGACGCGACCTCGCTCGACGTGGCCGTGCCCGACTGGGCCGGCGGGCTGACCGGCGATCTGCGCGGGGTGCGCGTCGGCGTGCCGCGCGAATACCGGATCGACGGGATCGACCCCGACATCGCCGCGATGTGGGACGCGGGGCTGGCGTGGGTAGAGGACGCCGGCGCGACGGTCGTTGACGTGGCGATGCCGCACACGAAGTATGCCCTGCCCGCCTACTACATCGTCGCGCCGGCGGAGGCGTCGTCGAACCTCGCGCGCTACGACGGCGTCCGCTACGGGCTGCGCGTCGACGGGAGCGGCAGCCTCGACGCGATGTACGAGGCGACGCGCGCCGCGGGCTTCGGGCCCGAGGTCAGGCGGCGGATCATGATCGGAACGTATGTCCTGTCGGCGGGGTTCTACGACGCCTATTACCGGCAGGCGCAGAAGGTGCGGACGCTGATCGCGCAGGACTTTGCGGCGGCGTGGGAGCGGTGCGACGTCCTCCTCACCCCGACCGCGCCGTCGGCGGCGTTCAGTCCCGGCGACAAGGCCGACCCGCTCGCGATGTACCTCAATGACGTCTTCACCGTGCCGTCGTCGCTCGCCGGGCTGCCGGCGATGTCGGTGCCGGCGGCGCTGTCGGCGGGCGGGCTGCCGCTCGGGCTGCAGGTGATCGGACGGCCGCTCGACGAGATGGGGGTGCTCAACACGGGCTTCGCGCTCGAGCGCGCGGCGGGGTTCGCGGCACGGCCGGACCGATGGTGGTAGGCGCGGCACGCCGGCCGCTGGTGACGCGTGGACTGATCGCGCTGCGCCGGCCCGTGGCGCGGCAGTTCGCCCGGTTCTTCGTCGCCGGGGTGAGCAACACCCTGACGACCTTCGCCGCGATCTACCTTATCCGCCACCTCACCGATGCCTCGGTCGGGGTCGCCAGCGCGATCGGCTATGTCGTCGGGGTCGTCCAGGGTTTCGCCCTCAGCCGTTTCTGGACCTTCGCCGGCGTCGACCACGCCGCTCCGGTCGCTTTGCAGGTCGCGGGCTTCGTCGTCGTCAACCTGATCGGCGGCGGCATCTTCACCGGAACCAACGTCGCCCTCAGCCGCATCCTGCCTCTGGCCGCAGCGACGGTGCTTGCGGCCGCAGCAGTGATGCCAGTCACCTTCGCGCTCAACCGCTGGGGCGTATTCCGGGAACGGCGGCGATGACACCCGAGCTCAGCCTCGTCGTGCCGGTATTCAACGAGGAGGAGACGATCGACCTGTTCGTCGCCACGGTCACGCCGCTACTCGAGGCGATCGATCCACGCTGGGAGATCCTGTTTATCAACGACGGCAGCCGCGACCGGACGCTCGACCTGATCCGCGCCGCCCATGGTCGCGAGCCGCGCGTCCGTGGCGTCGACTTCAGTCGCAATTATGGCAAGGAGGTGGCGCTGTCGGCCGGGCTAGACCATGCCGCCGGGCGGGCCGTCGTGCCGATCGACGTCGATCTGCAGGACCCGCCCGAGCTGATCGCAGCCATGGTCGTCAAGTGGCGCGAGGGCTATGACGTCGTGCTGGCCCAGCGCACCGATCGGTCGAGCGACGGCTGGCTCAAGCGCGCGACGGCGGGGCTGTTCTACCAGTTGATCGGACGGATGAGCCGGGTGCGCATCCCGGCCAACGTCGGCGACTTCCGTCTGATCGACCAGAGCGTGGTCGCGGCGCTGCGTAGCTATCCCGAGCGCGAGCGCTTCATGAAGGGCATCTTCGCCAGCGTCGGCTTTCGCACCACGAGTGTGCCCTATTCACGGCCAGAGCGCGTCGCTGGCACAACCAAGTTCCGCCCCGCGGCCCTGATTAACCTAGCGCTTGAGGGGATTGTCTCGTTCTCGACCGCACCACTTAAGATCTGGACCTACATCGGCTTTTTAGCCGCCATTGCGGCGCTGGTCTACGGCGGCGTGGTCGTCGTCCGCACGCTGGTCTTCGGTATCGACGTGCCAGGCTATGCCTCGCTACTGTCGATTATGCTTTTCATCAACGGGCTCGTCCTTATCGGCCTCGGTGTCCAAGGCGAATATATCGCGCGCATCTTCGCCGAGGTGAAGGGCCGCCCTCTCTACATCGTCCGTGAGTGGATCGGCGGCGAGCCGCCTACGGCTTGACCGCGCTGACCACGACGGTCGTGCCGCCGACCCGGTTCGCCGCCATCACCATCGTCTCGGCCCGGCTAACGCCGTAGAGCAGGGCGTTGGTCAGCCCGCCATAGATTTTCATGTCGCTGCCCGGTGGCGCTTCGCCGGCAATCAGACGTTTGGCCAGACGGACGCCGGCTACGAGCGGCAGCACCGCACCGTAGAAGTAGTGGCCGCGCTCAACGGTCAGCCCGGCGGTGCGAAGCACCGCCTCGGCCCCGGCGACGGTGTAGCGGCGATAGTGTTCGAGAAAGACGTCATGCCCGCTCCACAGCCACTGGAAGGCGGGCACGGTGACGACGAAGCGCGTCCCGCGGTCGACCTTGGCGACGTAGTCGGCAACGAGGCCGCGGTCGTCGGCGACGTGCTCGATGACGTCCATCATCAGCACCAGCCCGGCGTCGCTTGCAGTGATGTCGCGGCGGAAGGCGAGCGGCTTACCAGCGACGGTCTCGTCGCGGTCTTCTAGGTAACCGAGATCGACACAGGTCGCGGCCGGAGCGGCGGTGTGCGCGAGCAATGCGCGCGAAAAGAAGCCCGATCCGGCCCCGATGTCGAGCACCGTGGCCGGCGCGAAGTTCGCTGTCGTCCGCAGCAGCGCGGCGAGCTTGGCCCGGTAGTACCAGTGCGATGCGACCGCATCACCGAGGATGTGTTCTTCTTTCAGATCCATCGCTCTCCCTCCGCTATCGCGCCGCCGATGGGTGAGGCAGGCGAAGCAGGTCGAAGCGCGGTGTCCGGGCGACGGTGACAACGCCGGGAGGCAAGGGGCGAGGCAGCGCGGCGGCGTTGCACACGATCAGATAGTCGAACCCCGCCGGACCGGCGTTAGCGACGTAGTCGGTGTAGTAGCTCGGTCGCGGGTCGCCCGCGGCGCGGCCGAAGGGCAGGCGCGCGATCGCCGCCTGCAGACGGCCGGTCAGCCGCAGCGGCTGCATGACTTCGTCGGCGAACAGCGGCCCGATCGCCCCGTAATGGCTGATCAGCAGTGGCCGGTACATCGAGCAGCGGGGTGTCGCGCTGGCACGCGGCGCGCCGCCGATGACGACATCGACGACCAGCGCGCCGCGCGGCACCAGTGGCGCGACGCGCTCGAAGGCGGCAAAGTCGCGGGCATAGACCTGCCAGGCAAACGCGATCGCGGCCAGCCGGACGACGGCGACCACGCCAAGAACGGCACTCGCGGCGCGCTCGCGGCCGTCGCCGCCCGGGCCCACGGCCAGTGCGCCGACGACGAGCAGCGCCAGGAACAATGGCATGCGGTCGGCGACGTAGCCGACCCCGAACAGCGCCGGCGGCACGACGACGACCAGGATGATCGCGGCGGCGATCGCCGGCCACGCCGCCGGGGTGATCGCCGCTCGCCGGCGGGCGATCAGCCAGACGACGACCGCCGCCTGGACAGCGAGAGTCAATGCGTCGAACCACAGCGCCGGTCCCTCTTCGACGCGGACGATCGTCGTCAGGCGGTAGAGGACGAGCTGCCACAACCGCGCGCCGAGTTCGCCGTGCGCCGCCAGTCGGGCAATGCTGGCGTTGGCGCTGGTCACCCCGCCGGCGTTGCTGATCGGCGCGAGGACGAAGAGGATGACCGGGATCACCGCCTGCGCCGCGACCGGGGCGAGCGCAACGACGAAGTCGCGCGGCCGCCGCGAAGAACCGGTCAGGACGCGCCCAACCTCGAGGCTGACGACGAGGATGCCGTAGAGCGCGAAACACAGGCCGTGGGCGAAGAAGATGACGACGGCGAGCAGGCAGGCGACCGGTAGCGCCACCGCCAGTCGCCCGCGTCGCGCCCACCACCATGCCGCGGCGGCGAAAACCAGGCCGAGCCCGAAGAGGAAGTTGGCGAAGCCCCAGTTGAGGATATAGCTGTAGAGCAGCGGAACGAGGAGGAGGACGGTGACCAGCGCGGTCCGTCCGGTCAGCGCGCGGTTGAAGGCGAGGACGCCGCCGAACTGGACGGCGAAGAGCAGGACGACGACGGCCTGGGCGGCGAAGGTCGGCGGCACCACGCGGACGAGGGCCGTGCCGATGATGTCGACGCCGATGTTCGGCAGCAGTCCCCAGTTCGACGCGTAGTCGGCGCGGAGCGATGCGCTCTCGCCGAGATGGGCGAGGACGAAATAACGGGCAAGGTGGTTGTAGAGATCGATGAACGGCAGCAGCGGCGTCGTGAACAGGGGGACCAGCGCCGCCGCGAACAGCGCCACGATCAGCGCCGGTGACGCCTCGGTCCGCGTGAAAGCCCGGGCGGCGCGGTCGGCTGGCGGGGCCACGTCGACGGTCACACTCGCTACGCCCCTTGCCGCATCATGACGCCGCATATCGCACTGCAGCGGAAACGCCAACAATGCCTATGTTTCGCCGAGGGTGACGACGCCGCGGCGCTCCGCTAGGTCGGCGGAACGGCCCATGCCCGGAGACGATCATGTCCGACCCAGCCCCCTACACCATCCGCGGAGCGACCGGCGACTGGGAGATCGTCGTCGGGCTCGAGGTCCACGCGCAGGTCAACGCGGCGTCGAAGCTGTTCAGCGGCGCGGCGGCGAGCTTCGGCGCGGCCCCCAACACCCAGGTCAGCCTCGTCGACGCGGCGATGCCGGGGATGCTGCCCGTGCTGAACGGCGAATGCGTCCGGCAGGCGGTGCGGACCGGACTCGCCCTCGACGCCGCGATCCACCGCGTGTCGCGTTTCGACCGGAAGAACTACTTCTACGCCGACCTGCCGCAGGGCTATCAGATCAGCCAGCTGTATCACCCGATCGTCGGCGAAGGGCACCTCGACATCGAGCCCGACGGCGAGCCGCCGGCCCGCGTCGGCATCGAGCGCCTCCACCTCGAACAGGACGCCGGCAAGTCGGTCCACGACGGCCATGCGACGATGACCTACGTCGACCTCAATCGCTCGGGCTGCGCGCTCATGGAGATCGTGTCGAAGCCCGACCTCCGCTCGCCGGCGCAGGCCGGGGCCTACGTCCGGTCGGTGCGGTCGCTGCTGCGCTACGTCGGCAGCTGCGACGGCAACATGGAGGAAGGATCGATGCGCGCCGACGTCAACGTCAGCGTGCGTAAGGCCGGCGACCCGTTCGGGACGCGGACCGAGACCAAGAACGTCAACTCCGTCCGCTTCGTCATGGCCGCGATCGAAGCCGAAGCGCGCCGGCAGGTCGACTTGCTCGAGGCCGGCGGGACGATTGTCCAGGAGACGCGGCTGTTTGACCCCGACCGGATGACGACGCGGTCGATGCGGTCGAAGGAGGATGCGCACGACTATCGCTATTTCCCCGACCCCGACCTGCTCCCGCTCGAGCTGAGCGAGGACTTCGTCGCCGACTGCGCCGCGAGCCTGCCCGAGCTGCCGGGTGCGAAGCGGGCGCGCTATGTCGAGACGCTCGGCCTGTCGCCGTACGACGCCGCGGTGCTGACCGCCGAGCGCGAGACCGCCGACTGGTTCGAGGCGCTCGTCGCCGACCTCGTCCGGCGGACGGGCAAGCCGGGGTTCGACCTCGCCAAGCCCGCCGCGAACTGGGTGACGAGCGAGCTGTTCGCCGCATGCAAGCGCCTCGGTGTCGGTATCGACGCGGCATCGGTGACCCCCGAGGCGGCCGCCGAACTCCTCGCGCTGGTCGACGACGCGACGCTGTCGGGCAGTCTCGCCAAGCAGGTGTTCGAGGCCATGCTCGACACCGGCGACGGCGCGGCGGCGATCGTCGAAGCACGCGGCCTCCGCCAGACGAGCGACACCGGTGCGATCGACGCCGCGGTCATCGCCGTCCTCGGCGCCAACCCCGACAAGGTGGCCGAATACCGCAGCGGCAAGGACAAGCTGTTCGGCTTCTTCGTCGGCCAGACAATGCGTGCCATGTCCGGCAAGGCCAATCCGGCGATGGTCAACGATCGGGTAAGGACGGCCCTGGTTGGCTGAGCCGGCAACAGTATCGCAGCCGACCCAGCGGGCGGTTGACGGGGTTTGGCACGGGGGCATGCGATCCGAGAGGCCATGTCGACCGCGCACGCCGCCTCAGCCTTGCCTCGCCGGAACGACCATGGCTGCTGACGCGAGCCGATACGGCGGTTAATGTGGCCGAATGCCGATCGACGACACCCTGCCCTTCCACCCCGTCCGGATCGCCGTCCTGACCGTATCGGATACCCGATCGGCGGCCGACGACCGCTCGGGCGACACGCTCGTCGAGCGGCTGACCGCCACCGGGCACGTCCTTGCCGACCGGACGATCGTTCGCGACGACGTCGGCCGCATCGCGGCGCAGCTGAGCCGCTGGATCGATAACCCGGAGGTCGACTGCATCATCGCCACCGGCGGAACCGGCGTTACCGGCCGCGACGTCACCCCCGAGGCTTTCGCGCAGGTGTGGGACAAGGAGATCCCCGGCTTTGGCGAGCTGTTCCGCTGGCTGTCGTACAAGACGATCGGTACCTCGACCGTCCAGTCGCGCGCGACCGCCGGCGTCGCCGGCGGCACCTACCTGTTCGCGCTGCCCGGATCGACCGGCGCGGTCAAGGACGGGTGGGACGGCATCCTTCGTGACCAGCTCGACAGCCGCCACCGCCCGTGCAACTTCGTCGAGCTCATGCCGCGACTGACGGAGCGTTGACCGGTCGCCGCTGCCGGGGCAGGCAACGTGGGTCGTTGGCATTGCGAGCGGACCGAGACCGGCGACCGGCGCTCGCCGCGTCTGGAGCCATCGGGCGGTCGGATCGTTACAGCGGCGATACATGATTTGCGCTGGAGCCCTGCCATGAAATTCTTCCGCCTGCTCGCCGCCGTCATGTTCGCCGCCACGCCGCTCGCCGCGCAGGAGCATCACGGCGGCGGTCGCGCGGGCAGTCCCGGCGGGAGCCCCGGCGGTCATCCCGGCGGTGCGCCCGGCGGCGGCTTC
>CAHJWT010000122.1 GCA_903643075.1 Sphingomonadaceae bacterium
GGCCGCGCCTGGGCAGGCGAAGCTCCGCGCCGTCGCCGGGTCGCTCCGCGCCGACCCGGGGGTGCGCGACGTGGTCCACATCGGCATCGGCGGCTCGGCGCTCGGTCCGGCGCTGCTGCTCGACGCGCTGGGCGATGCCGGCGACGGGCCCAACGTCCACGTCGTCGCCAACATCGACGGCGTCGCGCTCGCGCGCGTCCTGGCGCGGTGCGAGCCGGCGGCCACGCGGCTGGTGATCGTGTCGAAGACCTTCACGACGCTGGAGACGATGACCAATGCCGCGAGTGCGCTCGACTGGCTGGCGGCGGCGGGGATCGACAGCTGCCACGGCCGGTGCGCCGCCGTCACCGCCGCCCCCGCCGCCGCCGCCGAGTTCGGCATCGACGACGACAACATCCTCCCCTTCGCCGAGACCGTCGGCGGACGTTATTCACTGTGGTCGCCGGTCGGCCTGCCGCTCGCGCTCCGCTGCGGCGTCGCGGCGTTCGATGCGCTGCTTACCGGCGCGGCGGCGGTCGACGCGCACTTCGCGGGCGCGCCGTTCGCCGCGAACGTCCCTGCGCTTGCCGGCGCGCTCGACGTCTGGGCAGCGACGTTCCAGGGCCGGCCGACGCGCGGCGTCTTCGCCTACGACGAGCGGCTGCGGCTGCTCCCCGCCTACCTCCAGCAGCTCGAGATGGAGAGCAACGGCAAGCGCGTGACGGCGACCGGCGGGCCGCTCGCCTATCCCACCGCGGCGATCACGTGGGGCGGGACAGGGACTGACGCACAGCACGCGGTGTTCCAGCTGCTGCACCAGGGGACCCACGCCGACCCGGTCGAGTTCATCGCCGTCCGCGAGCCGGGCCACGGCCTCGCCGCCGCCCACCACCGCCAGCTTCTCGGCAACGCCTTCGCCCAGGGCGCGGCGCTGCTCCGCGGGCGGACGTACGCCGAGGCGCTGGCGATGACGGACGGTAACGCGGCCTGCGCCGCGGCGCGGACCTTCCCCGGCAACCGGCCGTCGGCGACGATCCTCCTCGACCGGCTCGACCCGGCGACGCTGGGGGCGCTCCTGGCGTTCTACGAGCACCGCACCTTCACCGCGGCGACGCTCCTCGGCATCAACCCGTTCGACCAGTGGGGCGTCGAACTCGGCAAGGAGATGGCAGGCGCGCTCGACGCCGGCGGCGAGTTCGACTCGTCGACGTCGGCGCTGATGGCGCGGGCTGGGCTGCAGGACGGCAACGCGCGCGAGTGACGCGCCCTCGCCATGTTTGACCCTACCGGCGCGATGGTTAGATTGGCAGCGACCGAGGAGTACGCATGGTCGCAAAATACACCCGGCGCGCCGAGGACGCTGGTTGGCTGTCGGTCCGCACCGGGTGCCGGGGTCGGCCGGGAAGCGGATCGGTTCGCTGGTCGTCCACGCGTGACCATGCTCCTCGCCCTCGCTGCCGCGACGCTCGGCACAGCGTCCCGGCGACGCCGGCCGGCTGTGCCGATTGCCTCGCCGCGCTGCATCGCAAGCCGGCGCATCTCGATTATGTCGGTTGCGCGCCGCAGCCCGAGCGGCAGGGCAAGCCGTTGCGCGCGACCTACCGCGTCACCGGGCGCTTCGCCGCGATGGTCGAGACGGCGCTGCGTCGCTCGACCGGACTTGCGCCGCTGCGGCGGTCGTGCTGCCAGTGGGACGCGCCCTCGAAGTCGTTCCGCGACGCCGCCGGCCACGACTTCAGGATAACGATGGTGTCCGACGCCGCGACCGCGCCGACCCGCGCCGACTGGCTCCGGATCGGCCACTTCACCGTGATCGTCGAGCGTCTGACCGACGATATCTGACTCAGGTCAGCGCGGAATAGACCAATGTCCGCAGTTCGCGGCGGACCGGGTAGGTCGAACTCGGCAGCAGCTGGGTCATGAACACGCAGGTCAGGTCCTCGGCGGGATCGATCCAGAAGAAGGTGCTCGCCGCGCCGCCCCAGAAATAGTCGCCGCGGCTGCCGGGCATCAGCGTCTTGTGCGGGTCGGTCGTCGTCGCGAAGCCGAGGCCGAAGCCGACGCCGTCGTACGCCGCCTCGCTGAACAACGACTTCGACAGCGCCGGCAGGTCGACGCCGCCGGGCAGGTGGTTGGCGGTCATCAGGTCGAGCGTCTTGCGGCCGATCAGGCGCTCGCCGCCGGGTACCGTCCCGCTCAGCATCGCCTTGGCGAAGCGGACATAGTCGGCGGTCGTCGACACCAGCCCGCCGCCGCCGGAAACGAAACTCGGGGGCGCAAGAAAGCTGCTCGTCGCGGGGTCGTCCTGCAGATCGGTGCCGCCGCCCGCCGCCGGGGCGTAGCACGCGGCGAGGCGGTGGCCCTGACCGGCGCGGACGCTGAAACCGGTGTCGACCATGCCGACGGGGTCGAGGATGCGCCGCCGGAGGAATTGCTCGAACGGCTCGCCGGCGATCGTCCCGACGAGATAGCCGATCACGTCGGTCGACACCGAGTAGTTCCACGCCGTCCCCGGCGAGAATTCGAGCGGGATCTTCGCGAGGCCGGCGATGAAGCCGTCGAGGTCGCCCGCCTTCTCGATTTCGCCGATGTTCGCCTGGCGATACGCGGCGTCGACGTTGGTCCGGTTCTGGAAGCCGTAGGTCAGCCCACTGGTGTGGCGAAGCAGGTCGACCATTCGCATCGGCGCGGCGGTCGGGGTCGTCGCGAACCCCGTCGTCCGCGTCCCCGCCGCGAAGACACGCAGGTCGCGCCACGCCGGGATGAAGCGGTGAACCGGGTCGTCGAGCGCGACCTTGCCCTCCTCGACGAGCATCATGAAGGCGAGGCTCGTCAGCGGCTTGGTCATCGAATAGATGCGGAAGATGGTGTCGTCGGCGAGCGGCACCCCGCGCTCGCGGTCGGCCAGCCCCAGCGTCGCGGCATAGGCCGTCTCGCCGTGCCGCGTTACCGCGACCTGCGCTCCGACGAGCCTGCCCGGCGCAATGTATTTCGCGTCGAGGAAGGTCACGATCCGGTCGAGCCGCGCGGCGTCGAAGCCTTCGCTCACGCGGGGCTCACAGCGTCGGCTGGTCGAAGCGGCGCGGATAGATCTCGCCATGGAGCTTGAGGATCGCGCTGCTGCCGGTCGTTGTGCACAGGCCCGGCACGACGGCGTGGACGACGCACGCCCCGGCGGCGACGCCGAGCCGTGCCGCCGTCGTCAGGCTAGCGCGCATGTGCGCGAAGTACGACTCCCCGACGGTGCGCGGATGGTCGAGCAGCAGGCGCTGGATCATGGCTTTCTCCCCGTCCCGGCGTATCGCCAACGCCGGTGCATGACAACGCCGGAATTGCCCGCTATCGCGCTTGGCGCGGGCGATTAGCTCAGTTGGTAGAGCGCCTCCTTTACACGGAGGATGTCGGCGGTTCGAGCCCGTCATCGCCCACGCTTCCCGCCGACCTGCGTCGCCCGCCGACGTCATTACGGCGGCGTGTTGCCGCGCTGCAACAACGGCTCGCCGAAGCCCCGGCGGGGTCGATCGGGGCGCCGAAACACGCCGAAGTGTCACAATCCGTGGCCAGAACGCGGGGCAGCGATTCGGGCCATCCGGTACCGGACGACAACGTTTCGGGGGTCGGAAACATGCGTAATCTTTGGGCGAATGCGTCGATTGCGGCACTGGCGCTGGCGTCGTCGACCGCGGTCTACGCGCAGGAGACGACCGCGATCATCCGCGGCACCGTCCAGAGCAACGGCGACCCCGTCGCGAACGCCCAGATCGCCGTGACCAACGTCCCCTCGGGCACGGTCAGCCGCGCGACGACCGACGCGTCGGGCGTCTTCACCGTCAGCGGCTTGCGCGCCGGCGGGCCGTACACCGTCGTCGTCGCGTCGACCGCGGGCAACTCGACCGTCACCGATATCGAACTGAGCGTCGGCTCGCCGTTCGACCTGCCGATCGACGTCGCCTCGACCGGCGACATCGTCATCACCGCATCGAAGATCAAGCGCGCCGGGGTCACCTCGGACGGGCCGCAGACCTCGCTCAGCCAGGTCGACATCAGCAAGGTCGCGTCGGTCAACCGCGACATCCGCGACATCGAGCGGCGTTCGCCGTTCGCGACGCTCGATCCGTCGAACAGCCGTGCCGTGTCGTTCGCCGGCGTCAACCCGCGCTTCAACCGCTTCACCATCGACGGCGTCCAGGTCGGCGACACCTTCGGGCTCAACCCCGACGCCAGCCCGACGCGGCGCGGGCCCGTGCCGTTCGACGCGATCGGCGAGGTCAACCTGTCGGTCGCGCCGTTCGACATCCGCCAGTCGAACTTCCAGGGCGGCGTCATCGACGTGACGCTCGCGCCCGGCACCAACGACTATCACGTCAACGGTTTCTATTCGCAGTCGACGAGCGGGCTGCAGGGCCACACCATCGGCGCGATCACGATCCCCAACATCCATTACAAGAGCGAGACCTACGGCGTCTTCGCGTCGGCCCCGATCATCAAGGACAAGCTGTTCATCGCCGGCGCGTACGAGCGCAACACCGATCCGCGGCCGCTGTCGCCCGGTGCCGTAGCGCAGGTGCCGAACCTGACGCAGGCGACGATCGACCAGGTCAAGGCGATCGCCACGTCGGTCTACAACTACACCACCGGCGACATCCTGCCGATCACCAACAACATCGACGAGAAGTTCACGATCAAGCTCAACGCCAACCTGTCGGAGCGGCAAAAGCTGTCGATCTCTTACGTCAACTCGTACGACGCGACCGACAGCCTGGTGAACTCGGGGGTCACCGCCGCCGGCGTCAACGCCAGCAACCCGACGGCCAACGCCGGCCCGGCGATCAGCCTCGCGTCGAACGATTACAAGCTGACCGAGCTGCTCCGCACCGGCATCGTCCAGCTCAACTCGGACTGGACCGACCGCTTCTCGACCGAGATCCACATGGTCTACAAGTCGTACAAGCGCGGGCAGGACCCCGAGCTCGGCCGCGGCTTCGCCCAGTTCAAGATCTGTACCGATCCGACCAGCGTCGGCTCGGCGGTCGCGTGCAACGCCGGCAGCCCGGCGCTCTACGTCGGGCCGGACATCAGCCGCCAGACGAACGCGCTGTTCACCGATACCTACGACGGCGCGGTCATCCTGCGCTACCAGGCCGGCCAGCACGCGTTCAAGTCGCTGTTCCAGTACGTCGAGAACCGCACGGTCAACGCCTTCCTCCAGTACAGCGCCGGCGCGTACTATTTCGACTCGATCGCCGACTTCCAGAACCGCAGCGCCAGCCAGTTCGACTACCAGAACGCGCTCAATCTCGACCCGAACAGCACGCAGGCGAACTTCCGCTACGGCACCTATACCGCCGGCATCCAGGACGACTGGACGATCAGCCCGACGCTCCGCGTCACCGGCGGCGTCCGCGTCGACCTGTACGACAACTACACGCCGATCCAGACCAACACCAACTTCATCGCCCGCAACGGCTTCCCCAACACCAACAGCTTCGACGGACTCTACGCGATCCAGCCGCGGCTGAGTTTCGACTTCAAGGGGGTCCGCAACCTCGACGTCCGCGGCGGCGGCGGCATCTTCGCCGGCGGCACCCCCGACATCTATTTCTCGAACAGCTATTCGAATACCGGCGTCGTTCAGAACCGCATCGCCGCCGTCGTTCGCGCGACGGTCGTCGGCAACCAGACGGCGACGTGCACCGCGCCGTACAACACGCCCGCGACCGCCGCGGTGTGCACGTCGGCGCTCAACGGCGTCACCGGCACGACCATCCCGGCCCCGGTCAATACGTTCTTGACGACCAACACGGCGTCGCTGCTGACTTCGCCGACGGCGTCGGTCGCGCCGAATTTCCGCCTGCCGAGCTTCAAGCGGCTGACCCTCTCGGCCGACTACAAGCTGTTCGGCATCAATTTCGGGGCCGACTATCTCTATTCGAAGACGATCGAGTCGGTCACTTTCACCGACCTGCGCTCGATCCAGATCGGCACGCTGCCCGACGGGCGGCCGCGCTACACCTTCCGCGCGACGCCGGGCGCGGGGATCCAGGCCAACGACACCAACACCGACATCCAGATCCAGAACACGCCGCTCGGCCGCAGCCACATCGCCGTCGTCCGCTTCGACAAGGAGTTCGACTGGGGCTTGTCGCTGTCTGGCAGCTATACCTACCAGGACGTCAAGGACGTCTCGAACGCGACGTCATCGGTCGCCAGCTCGCTCTACAACGCGCAGGCCGTGGTCGATCCGAACAATGCCTCGTACGGGCGCAGCAGCGACGAGACCAAGTGGCAGTTCAAGTATAACGTCGGCTACGACCACGCCTTCTTCCGCGACTATCGCACCATCGTCCAGCTGTTCGGCGAGACGCGCTCGGGCCGGCCGTACAGCTTCACGATGAGCGACACGTCGGGGACGCGGACGGCGGTGTTCGGCACCACCGGCAACACCAACCACTACCTCCTCTACGTCCCGACCGGGGTCAACGACCCGATCGTCAGCTACGACACGCCGGCGTCGCAGACCGCGCTCGACAACCTGATCAACGGGACGGCGCTCAAGAACTATCGCGGCCAGATCACGCCGAAGAACATCGCCCGCTCGCGCGCCAACACCAAGATCGACCTCCACCTCGAACAGGAGGTGCCGACCTTCGTCGGGCATTCGCGGATCAGCGTCTTCGCCGACATCGAGAACCTGCCCAACCTGCTCAACAGCGACTGGGGCGGCTTCACCCAGGTCGGTTTCCCGCAGACGGCGACGGCGGTCAACGTCCAGTGCCTCGCGGTGGTGACACCGACGGGGGTCGCGCCGGCGGCGGGTGTGGTCAACACCGCCTCGACCCAGGCCTGCGCCCAGTACCGCTATTCGAACGTGACCAGCCCGGCCGAACTGACCACGGCGGCGCTGTCGCTCTACACGATCCGCATCGGCGTCCGCTTCAAGTTCTAGGCGCGGACGGCTAGACGGGGGCGGTGACCGACCGTCCCCATTCCCCGCTGTCGCCGCTGCGTCGGCCCGACGACGTCGATACCGCGCTGCGGCCCAAGGTGCTCGACGACTTCGTCGGGCAGGCGGCGCTCCGCGAGAACCTCCGCGTCTTCGTCGCCGCGGCACGCGGGCGGGGCGAGGCGCTCGACCATGTCCTGTTCTACGGGCCGCCGGGGCTGGGCAAGACGACGCTTGCGCAGATCGTCGCGCGCGAGCTCGGCGTCGGCTTCCGCGCGACAAGCGGTCCGGTCATCGCCAAGGCGGGCGATCTCGCGGCGCTGCTGACCAACCTCGAAGCGAACGACGTCCTATTCATCGACGAGATCCACCGCCTGTCGCCGGCGGTCGAGGAGATCCTCTATCCGGCGATGGAGGATCGCGCGCTCGACCTGATGATCGGCGAGGGGCCGAGCGCGCGGTCGGTGCGGATCGACCTGCCGCCGTTCACCCTGATCGGCGCGACGACGCGCGCCGGGCTGGTGACGACGCCGCTGCGCGACCGTTTCGGCATCCCGCTGCGCCTTCAGTTCTATTCGGTCGACGAGCTGACCAGCGTCGTCACCCGCGCCGCGCGGCTGCTCGCGCTCGACCTGACCGCCGACGGCGCGCGCGAGATCGCCGCCCGGTCGCGCGGCACG
>CAHJWT010000123.1 GCA_903643075.1 Sphingomonadaceae bacterium
CGCACGCCTCCGACGGCGGCGGCTCGATCCGCTGCCCGGCGGCGGCATGCGGACTGTTCGGGTTGAAGCCGTCGCGCGGGCGGGTCCCGGTCGGGCCGCGGGCGACCGAGGGCTGGTTCGGGCTAACCGTCAACCACGCGGTGACGCGGTCGGTCCGCGACAGTGCCGCGATCCTCGATGCGATCCATGGGCCCGAGATCGGCGCGCGCTACGCTGCACCGACGCCCGAGCGGCCGTTCCTCGCCGAGGTCGGCCGCGATCCGGGCCGGCTGCGGGTCGCGCTGATGCTCGAGCCGATCACCGGGGTGCCGGTCGATCCGCAGGTCGCCGCCGCGACGCGCGACGCGGCTGAGCTGCTCGAAGGCCTCGGCCACCACGTCGACGAGGCTGCGCCGCAGCTCGACGCATGGGCGCTGACCAACGCGATGACGGCGACGGTCGGGGCGAGCACCGCGTACGACGTCGCGCGGCGGCTCGAGACGCTCGGCCGAACCGATGCCGGCGACGACATCGAGCCGGTGCCGCAGATGTGGGTCCACATCGGCAACCGGACGACGGCGGTCGAGCTGGCCAAGGCCAACGCGGCGTTCCAGACCGCGGCGATCGCGTTGGCCGGCTTCATGGCAAACTACGACGTCATCCTGTCGCCGGTGTTCGCCCAGCCGGTGATCGGGCTCGGGCAGATCGACCTGTCGCCGCCCGACATCGCGACATGGACCGCGAACATCACCGGCTACAGCCCGTTCACCGCGGTCGCCAACCAAACTGGAGTTCCGGCGATGTCGTTGCCGCTCGCGCACGACATTGACGGGCTGCCGATCGGGATCATGGTCACCGGCCGATACGGTGACGAGGGCTTGCTGCTGCGGCTGGCGGCGCAGATCGAGGCGGCCGCGCCATGGGCTCGCCGGCGGCCGGCAGTAAGCTGAGATCAGCGATTTTGATCCTTACAACCTGGATCAACTTGCTGGCGTCGGTGAAATCATAAACGCCCAAGATTAACTTTGCTGCGTGATTGCTGCGATGCGGTAGACGGACGGCGCGCGGGCGATTAAGTGACACTCATAATGGCATCGACGCCCTATCGTGGGTGGCGGGGCTAGAGGGACTGCCGGATGCGCCTGATCGTCGTCGCCGCCGCCGTGCTGGCGCTCGCCAGCTGCGGTAAGAAGGACGATCAGGCTCCCCCACCGCCGGGAGCTCCCGGCGGGCCGCCGCCGTCGGTCACCGTGGCCCATCCGCTCACCAAGCCGATCGTCGACTGGGACGACTATACCGGCCGTTTCGAGGCGATCGACGCGGTCGACGTCCGCCCGCGCGTGTCGGGCTATCTCCAGTCGTTGAACTTCCGCGACGGCCAGTTCGTCCGCAAGGGCCAACTCCTGATGACGATCGACCCGCGGCCGTTCCAGGCGGTGCTCGAACAGGCCAAGGCCGACGAGGCGCGCTACGTCGCCGCCGCTGCGGTCGCGCAGACCGCGTTCGCCCGCGAAAAGCAGCTTCTCGACCTCAAGGCGGTCAGCCAGGAGGAGTTCGACAACGCTCAGGCGACGCTGCGTCAGGCGGTGGCGCAGGTCGGCTCGGCGCGCGCCAACACCCGCGCCAAGGCGCTCGACGTCGAGTTCACCCGCGTCACCGCGCCGGCGACGGGCCGCGCGTCGGACCGCAAGGTCAGCGTCGGCAACTATGTCACTTCGGGCACGACGGTGCTGACCTCGATCGTGTCGTTGAACCCGATTCACTTCGTCTTCACCGGATCGGAAGCGGTCTACCTCAAGTACCAGCGCGCCAACCGCGCCGGCACGCGGCCGTCGTCGCGTGTCGCGGCGAATCCGGTCGACATCCGGCTGGCCGACGAGACCGCATACCGCTGGCACGGCCGGATGGACTTCGTCGACAACGCGATCGACCTCGGCTCGGGGACGATCCGCGGCCGCGCCGTCGTCCGCAATCCCGACGGCATCCTGACGCCGGGCATGTTCGGCCACATGCGCCTGCTCGGCTCAGGCGCGTACCAGGGGCTGCTCGTGCCCGAGGACGCGGTCGTCACTGACCAGACGCGCAAGACCGTCCTCGTCGTCGGCTCCGACGGCAAGGTCGCGCAGCGCGTCCTCGACCTCGGCCCGATCGTCGACGGCCTGCGCGTCGTCCGCGGCGGGCTGGCGGCAACCGACAACGTCATTATCGCCGGCGTCCAGCGCGCCCACGCCGGGGCTCCGGTCAAGACGGTCGCCGGCCGGATCACCCCGCCCGACCCCGGTGCCGCCCCGACGATGCCGTACACCGAGCCGCCGGCGACGTCGGCGACGTCGGCGAGCGCGGTCCGCTAGCCCATGCGCTTTTCGCACTTCTTCATCGACCGGCCGATCTTCGCCGGGGTGATCTCGATCCTGATCGTCCTTGTCGGGTTGTTCGCCTATCCGTCGCTGCCGGTGGCCCAGTATCCCGAGATCGCGCCGCCGACGATCGCGGTGACCGCGTCGTACCCCGGGGCGACTGCCGAGGTGCTCGGCGACACCGTCGCCGCGCCGCTCGAGCAGCAGATCAACGGCGTCGAGGACATGCTCTACATCACCTCGTCGTCGACCGGGAATGGCCAGGTCACGATCAACGTGGTGTTCAAGCTCGGCACCAACCTCGATACCGCGCAGGTCCTCGTTCAGAACCGCGTCCAGTCGGCGCTGCCGCGGCTGCCGCAGGAGGTCCAGCAGCTCGGCGTCACGACGCTGAAGAACACCCCCGACATCCTGATGGCGGTGTTCCTGCTGTCGCCCGACAAGAGCCACGACGTCCAGTACCTGTCGAACTACGCCGGCATCCAGGTCCGCGACCGCCTGCTGCGCCTCCAGGGGATCGGCGGGATCAACGTCTTCGGCGCGCGCGACTATGCGATGCGCATCTGGATCAACCCCGAGAAGGCGGCGCAGCGCAATCTCAACGCGTCCGAGATCGTCAATGCGCTCCGCGCGCAGAACGTCCAGGTCGCCGCCGGCAGCGTCGGCGCGCCGCCGTTCGCGCGCGGCGGCTCGGGGTTCGAGCTCAGCGTCCAGACGCAGGGCCGGCTGACGACGCCCGAGCAGTTCGGCGACATCGTCATCAAAGCCGACGCCAACGGCGCGCTGACGCGGATCAGTGACGTTGCGCGGATCGAGGTCGGCGCGCAGGACTATATCACCAGCGCCTACGTCAACGGCGACCAGGGCATCGGCCTCGGCATCACCCAGTTGCCCGGGTCGAACGCGCTGGCGACGGCGAAGGCGATCATCGCGACGATGGAGGAGGCGAAGAAGGACTTCCCCCCGGGCGTCGCTTATTCGATCCCGTACAACCCGACGACCTACGTCCAGCAGTCGATCGACAGCGTGCAGCAGACGCTGATCGAGGCGGTCGCGCTCGTCGTGCTGGTGGTGCTGATCTTCCTTCAATCGTGGCGCGCGGCGATCATCCCGGTGCTGGCGATCCCGGTGTCGCTGATCGGCACCTTCGCGGTGATGGCGGTGTTCGGCTACAGCCTCAACAACCTGTCGCTGTTCGGGCTGGTGCTCGCGATCGGCATCGTCGTCGACGACGCGATCGTCGTCGTCGAGAACGTCGAACGCGAGCTCAGGAACGGGCTCAGCCCGCACGACGCCGCGTTCGCGACGATGGACGAGGTCGGCGGTGCGCTCGTCGCGATCGCGCTGACCCTGTGCGCGGTGTTCATCCCGACCGCGTTTATCAGCGGCATCTCGGGGCAGTTCTACAAGCAGTTCGCACTGACCATCTCGTCGGCGACGCTGATCTCGTGCCTCGTCTCGCTGACCTTGTCGCCGGCGCTCGCCGGGCTGCTGCTCAAGCCGTACGACAAGGGTCACGACGAGCCGCACGGGCCGTTCGCCTTCGTCCAGCGCGCGGCGAACGGCTTCAACCGCGGCTTCGACTGGCTGTCCGACCGCTACGGCCGATTGACGGCGCGGACGGTGCGGCTGATCGCGATCATCCTCGTCGCCTACGTCGCGCTGCTCGGGCTCGCCGCGTGGCGCTTCTCGGCGACGCCGACGGGGTTCATCCCGGCGCAGGACCAGGGCTACCTGATCGGCGTCGTCCAGATGCCGCCGGGCTCGACCCTCGAGCGGACCGACGCGGTCCTCCAGGCGACGGTCAAGCGCGCGCTCAAGGTTCCCGGCGTCAACCACATCGTCGACATCGCCGGGCTCGACGGTGCGAGCTTCTCCAACGCGCCGAATGCGGCGACCTTCTTCCTCGCGCTCGACGATTTTCCCGTTCGCAAGGACCACCACCAGACCGGCGATTCGATCCTCGCCGACCTGCGCAAGAACCTCGGCAGCGTCGACGCGGCCAACGTTCTCGTCATCGCGCCGCCGCCGGTCCGCGGCATCGGCACCGGCGGCGGGTTCAAGATGATGGTCCAGGACCGCGGCAACCAGGGGCCGCGGGCGCTCGAGGCGGCGACGACGGCGATGATGATGAAGGCGAACGGGATTCCGGGGCTGACCAGCGTCTTCTCGCTCTACAACACCGGGACGCCGCGCCTCTACGCCGACATCGACCGCGAGAAGGCGCAGCAGCTGGGCGTCGCGCCGTCGGACGTCTTCTCGACGCTGTCGACCTACCTCGGGTCGAGCTACATCAACGACTTCAACCTGTTCGGCCGGACGTGGCGGGTGACGGCGCAGGCCGACGCGCCGTTCCGCCACCAGCCGGCCGACATCGTCAATCTGAAGACGCGATCGGCGTCGGGCGCGATGGTGCCGATCGGCTCGGTCGCGACACTGAAGGACGATTCGGGCCCGTACCGCGTCGTCCGCCACGACCTCTACCCGGCGGCCGAGCTCCAGGGCGACACCAAGCCGGGCTTCTCGTCGGGCCAGGCGCTCAAGGCGATGGAGGATCTCGCTGCGAAGACCTTGCCGACCGGCTTCGGCTACGAATGGACCGAACTCGCCTACCAGCAGAAGACGCAGGGCAACACCGCCGCGATCGTCTTCGCGCTCGCCGTGGTGTTCGTCTACCTGCTGCTGTCGGCGCAGTACGAATCGCTCGTCCTGCCGTTCGCCGTCATCCTGATCGTGCCGATGTGCCTGCTGGCGGCGATCATCGGCGTCAACCTGCGCGGCTTCGACAACAACATCCTGACCCAGATCGGGCTGGTCGTGCTCGTCGGCCTCGCTGCCAAGAATGCGATCCTGATCGTCGAGTTCGCCAAGCAGGACGAGGAGCGCGGCGAGGACCGCTGGACGGCGGCCGAGCACGCCGCGCGGACCCGGCTGCGGCCGATCCTGATGACGTCGTTCGCCTTCATCCTCGGCGTCGTCCCGCTCGTCTTCGCCAGCGGGCCGGGGCAGGAGATGCGTCAGGCGCTCGGCACCGCGGTGTTCTTCGGCATGATCGGGGTGACGGTCTTCGGCCTGCTGTTCACCCCGGTGTTCTACGTCATCGCCAGCTGGCTGACGTCGAAGCTGCCCGACGTCCACGTCCGCCGCCCCGCACCGCCGCCCGACCACGGCACGCCGGAAACGGCGGCTCCGGCACCCGCCGAATGACGCGCACCGTGTATAATGGTGTCATTTCCGCGAAAGCGGGGATCCATCTCCCGCGGGCCGTCGGGAGATGGCTCCCCGTTTTCGCCGGGATGACAATGATCGTCGGCCTCGCCGCGTGCACGCTCGGGCCAAACTTTCGCCCCGAACCGACGCCGCCGGCCGCCGCCGGCAAGTTCGTCGCATCCGACTCGATTGCCGTGTCGTCGGAGCCGCTGCCCGGCAAGTGGTGGCAGCTTTACGACGATCCAGCGCTCGACGCGCTTGTCACCGAGGCGCTCACCGCGAACACCGACCTCCGCGTCGCCGCCGCCAACCTGCGCCGCGCCCGCGCGATCCTCAGCGAGACACGGGCGCAACGCCTGCCGACGACGACGCTCAGCGGCTCGGCGAGCTACCTCCGCAGCAACGGCTCGGGCGGCAGCGGCGGCATCGGGACGCCGACCGGATCGGGCACGGGCACCGGGGGGACGGGAACCGGCGGCACCGGGACGGGCGGCACGACGGGAACCACGGGGACCACTGGCGGCGGCACCTCGGGCATCACCAGCGGCTCGTATCAGGGCCAGTTCTACGATGCCGGCCTCGACGTCAGCTACGAGCTCGACCTCTACGGCCGTGTCAAGCGCGACATCGAGGCGTCGCGCGCCGACGTCGCCGCGCAGGAGGCGCAGCGCGACACGACGCGGACGAGCGTCGCCGCCGAGACCGCGCGCGCCTACGCCGACGCCTGCTCGGCGGCGGCGCAGATCGCCGTCGCGCGACAGTCGCTCAAGCTCCAGCTCGATACCGTCGAGCTGACCGAGAACCTCGCCTTCGCCGGCCGCGGGACGCCGCTCGACACGTCACGGGCGCGGGCACAGTACGAGACGGTCCGCGCGACGCTGCCGCCGTTCCTCGGCGCACGCCGCGATGCGCTCTACCGTCTCAGCGTCCTGACCGGCCATCCGCCCGAGGAGATCGCGCCGGCCGCCGCTGCGTGCGCGACCGCGCCGGTGCTCAAGCACCCGGTCCCGGTCGGCGACGGCACCGCGCTGATCAAGCGCCGCCCCGACATCCGCCAGGCCGACCGAACGCTCGCCGCAGCGACGGCGCGGATCGGCGTCGCCACTGCCGCGCTCTATCCCCAGATCTCGCTCGGTGGGTCGATCGGGACGTCGGGGATCAGCCTGTCGCAGCTCGGCAGCGACCAAGGCTTCCGCTTCAATGTCGGGCCGCTGCTCAGCTGGACCTTCCCCAACATCGCCGTCGCCCGCGCGCGCATCCGCCAGGCGCGCGCGACCAACGAGGCGGCGCTGGCGAGCTTCGACGGCACCGTGCTCAACGCGCTCCAGGAGACCGAGACCGCGCTCAGCGACCTCGCCGCCGAACTCGACCGGCAGGCGGCGCTGGTCGCGCAACGCGACTTCTCGGCCGAGGCGGCACGCATCGTCGGCCTGCGCTACGGCGCGGGGGCGGAGAACTTCCTCGCCGTCCTCGACGCGCAGCGGACACTGGCGACCGCCGAGGCCCAGCTCGCGCAGAGCCGCGCGGCGCTGGTCGAAGATCAGGTCGCGGTGTTCAAGGCGCTCGGCGGCGGTTGGGAGAACGCGCCCGAAACGGTCGTCAAAACAGCAGCTTCCGAAAAGAACTAGCGCAGGGTCGCATCCGCGCCGCCGCCTTTTCCGTATCGAAAGATATTGTCGAAGGTAAAGGCCGGATGAACGTTCGCACCGCGTTGATCGCCCACCCGTTTCCGATCGTGGTCGATGCCCTCGCCGCGATCGCGGCCGGAGCGGGCTATGCCGTGACCCGGGCCAACGACGCGGCGGCCGTCACCGCCGCCCTCGCCGCGCAGCCCGACCTCGCCGTCGTCGCCGCCGGGCTCGACGATGCGACGGTGGCCGCGCGCAACGGCAACACGCGGACGCTCGTAATCGGCGACGTCGACCGCGACGGTACGATCGTCCTGACCGCCTCGGTCGAACGCGTTGCGGCGGCGATCGCCGGCGAGCGGCCTGCGACGGC
>CAHJWT010000124.1 GCA_903643075.1 Sphingomonadaceae bacterium
TCGCCGCGGAGGCGCAACGTCAGCAGGCCGCCGCTGCCGATCGCGACAAGGTGCGGGCTGCCGCCGAAGCCGGACGCCAGGCCCAGCAGGCCGAGGCGGCCAAGGCGCGCGATCGCGCCAAGGCCGACGCCGACAAGACACGGCGCGAAGCCGGAGAGAATGTGCGGCCGCAATAGGCGATCCGGCAACGGCTCGACGGACGGCAGCGGTCGGACGGCCGCTTGCCGCACGGTCGACCGTGCCGTCACGGGTCCGGCTTGCCCGGCACCAAAAAGTGCTGTCCTACAGACAGGACGCGCGTCACACTCGCGCGCATGACGCAGCTCCAGCCTCTGCCGATTGATTCGGGTGCAGGTCCGATCGTCGGCGACCAACGTCGCTCCCGACGTAGCGTCGCTTTCATCAACTTTGGAATTTTATTGCGCGCGACTCGGGCGGCACGGACTGCCTGGCGGATAGGTACAGACGGCGTGCGCCGCGACGTCGGCCGGGTAGAAATAAACCGGGCGAAGGGCACCGGCGGCGTAGCGGTCGACCTGATCGGCGAAATGCGGCGAGGCGGGATCACCGCTCTCGCCGCCGGCGGTCACCGCCCACGCGCGGACCTGCGGGCCGAACTCGACGACGGCGACGAAGCTGTTGCCGCTCATCCCGTAATAGCGCTTAGTGCCGGGATAGCGCTTCGCCCCGAACGACGCGAGGCTGCCCCACTGCGCCGAGGTGAACGGCACCGCGGTGCTCGGCCGGGCGTCGTCGAAGCGTTGCTCGATCGCGCCGTCGGTGCGCTGGAAGCGGTTGATCTCGCCCCACGGCACGCGCCAGTCGCCGAAGTCGGCGGTCAGCCGCGCCGTCGCGGTGTCGAGCGCGGCGAGGCGCTCGGCGTCGGTCGACCGCGCCGCCATATAGTCCCACACGCTCATCCCCGCCGCCTTGGCTGGCGCGGCGGCGGTCGCCCATAGCGCCTCGCCCCAGAACACCGCGAGGCTGGTCGCGGTCGATGCCGCGCTCCACCGGTCGTCCCACGCGCGGAGCAGGTCGATGGCACCCGCGCGCGCCGCCAAGGGGGCGCGGTCGTGCGCCACGATCAGGCCGGGCAGCAGCCGCGCGAACGCCGGCAGGTACGGGTCGTAGGCGGCGGCCATCAGCGCCTCGGGCGTGAACACCGTATCGCCAGCGAGCAGGCGCAGCGCATGGTCGCCGCGCGGGTTGGCCCCCACCTGGTCGAAGTAGCGCGGGAAGGCGGCGGCGGTCAGTGTCCCCTCGCCCGCCGCACGCCACGGCGCGTCGTTCGAGTTGTAGACGAAGCCGCTCGCCGGGTCGTCGACCTGCGGCAGATCGGTCAGGGCATGAAAGCCCTGCCAGTCGCTCGCCGCGTCGCTGCCGTCGACGGGCCGGGTATAGTCGAACGCCGCGGAGCGCACGGGGACGAACTGGGGCAGCAGTAGGCTGATCTCGCCGCGGTCGTCGGCGAACAGCGTGTTGTTGGTCGAATTGGCTTGCGCAGCCGCGACGGAGAGGAACGCCGTGCGATCGGTCGCCTTGGTCCGTAGGTAGCTCTGCTCGAGCGCGGCGACGGGGGTGTTCATCAGTGCGGCGGCGAGCCAATGCCCGGCGGCGTCGCGGCCGACGATCGGGCCGTGGCGGGTGGCGTAGGCGGTGAAGGTCTGTCCTGCGAGGGTGCCGTCGGGCTGACGCACCCGCAGCGTCACCGTAGCGCTGCGAACGGGGATACTGGTCGCGCCGTACCGGTAGGTCGGGCGCGGCGCCGGCGTGACCGTCTCGGCGAAGGTGTCGACGGTATCGACCCCGCTCGTCGTGTGCATCCACCCGGCGTGGGCGTTGAACCCCTGGTAGACGAAGAACTGGCCCCACGTCGCCGCGCCATAGGCGTTCAAGCCTTCGTCGCTCGTCACCTGCGCCTCGGCGCGGAAGAAGAAGCTGGTGTGCGGGTTGATCAGGAGCAGGGCGTGGCCATCCCTCGTCCGCTGGGGCGCGATGGCGATGCCGTTCGAGCCGCGCGGCTCGCGGAACGCAAGGTCGTCGGCGGCGACGACCGGGGTGCCGCCGTAGAAAGCCTCGAGCGGCCCAAGCGGCACGCGCTCGATGTCGCCGCCGATGCTCCCTTCGGAAAAGCTCAGCGCCATCCATGGCTCGAAGCGGGTCAGCACGCGGGGGTGCACCTGCGGGTGGGCGGCGAGATAGTCGTTGAGCGCGTCGGCCCACGCGGCGGTCAGCGCGCGCAGCCATGGCGGCGCGGCGGCATCGGCGGCCTGGAGCGCGGCCGGGTCGACGAACAGCCGCTGGCGGAGGTCCTGCCACACAGAGCTCTCGCCGTCGGCCTCGGCGGTACGGCCAAGGCTGGTCAGGTAGTTCGCCTCGATCCGCGGGAAGTCGTCCTCGGCCTGGGCATAGATCATGCCGTAGACCGCGTCGGCGTCGGTGTGGCCGTGGACATGGGGGATGCCCCATTCGTCACGGGTGATCGTCACGGCATGGGGCCGCGCCGCTGCGGCCGTAGCTGCGATCAGCCAGAGCGCGGCGAGGCCGATCCGTCTCGCCCGCCGCAACGCCATCCTCCGATCGCCCCCCGTAGCCCGATCATCGCCCGGCCGGCTGCCGGCGGCAAGCGTGGTCAGCGATACCCAAAGGCGAACGCGGCGGCGGCCCCGAACAGGCCCGGCTGCGGGTGGGTCAGGATTTTGACCGGGATGTCGTGCCGTAGCGGCCCGAGCCGGCCCTTGGCGACGAAACCCGCGGCGAACCCCGATCGCGGCAGGTGGCTGGCGAGGCGCAGCCCGAGGCCGCCCCGCAATCACGACGCCACCCGACGCTCCATGGGTCAGCGCGACGTCACCCGCGACCACGCCGAAGCCACGACATCGACGGCGAACTCCGTCCATGCCGTAGCGAGGTCGCCATAGCCGGCGGTCCGCAACATCACCGCCGGTCCCAGCGCCGTTACCCGTCTGGCGGCGACCGTCGCCAAGGCGAAGCGCGCGTGCGTGCCACCGATGTCGGCGGCGACGATCCCGGTCACGGCGGCGCGCTCAGTAACGCCAGCTCGTCACGTCGGCTCCCGGCGGCGCGGTCGCGGCGATCCGCGCCATGATCTGCGGCAGATACATCGTCGAGTAGTGGAGCCGCGAATAGGCGTTGGCCAGATTGTGATCGCCGTTCCAGCAGTGCTCGGCGCGATCGCCGTAGTCGACCGCGCCGCCCCACGCCGGATCATGCAGCTTTTCGAGCGTCGCCTGAGCGAAATAGACCGCGTCGGTCAGGAGGTAGGTGTCGGCCGAGCCGACGTAGAGGTGGAGCTTGCCGGCGAGCTTCGGCCCGAGCGTCGACCAGTCGCGATCGACGATATGGGTGAGGTCGTAGTGGTCGCGCCAATAGGCGACGACGGCGGGGTCGATCACGCCGCTGGTATGGTCGAACACCGGCACCGGATAGCCGTCGGCCCCGCGCGGGCCGAACACCGCATTCCAGATATCGTACTGCTGACCCGACCGGCCGCGGTCGCCGAGCACCGCCTCCATGCGGCTCTGGTCACGCTGGGTGGCGAGGGTGCGGCCGAGATAGTCGCGCATCGCCGGCTGCTCGGCGTCCGTGACGACGCCGGGAAGGACGAAGGCGTTCTTGTCCTCGTACAGGTTGATCGTCGTGTAGGCGTGGAAGTCGATCGGGTCGGGGCAGGCGACGAACGCGCCGTTGAACATGTCGGGATAGAAGACCTGCGTCGCCATCGCCTCCCAGCCGCCGGTCGAGCCGCCGTAGGTGAAGCGCGCCCAGCCCTGGCCAATCCCACGAAACTGCTGCTCGATGAACGGGATCAGCTCGCGGTTGATCGCGTCGCCGTACGGGCCGAGATTGGCCGAATTGACCGCGTAGCTGTCGTCGTAGAACGGATTGGCGTGTTCGATCTCGACGATGAGGAAGCGCGGGAAGTCCTTCCCCGTCCACTTGAGGAAGTTGGCATACGCTTCCTGTTGTTGGATGCGGTTGTAGCCGGCGAGGTGGAAGCGCTCCGAATAGTCGGGCTTGAGGTTGGGGTCGGGCGGCGTCTCGCGCCACGCAGCGATGCCGCCGCCCGGAAAGTGGCCGTGGTCGACCATCAGCGGGAAACGCGCCGCGGGGTGGGCGTCGAACCCCGCCGGCAGCAGGACATAGGCCCCGAGATAGACCGGCCGGCCCCACCAGCGGCTGAGCAGCTCGCTGCGCAGTCGGACGTGCTTGACGAACGGCGTGTCGGCGATCGGCGCGATCGGCGGCACGACGTGATCGAGCGCGAGCGACACCGCCGCAGCCCCAGGGCCGAGATGGACGCGACGCGGCGTCGAATATAGATTGCCGGGCTTGGCGTTCCACTGCTGGCCTTCACCCATCTCGGGCGGCAGCTTGACCGGCGGCCCATCGGCGCGTCGGAAGGTGTCGTAGCGGTTTAGCACCGCCTGTACGGTATAGTCGCCCGGCGGGATCTGCGCGAGCCGCGCTACCGGCCAGCCGTCGCCCGCGCCGCCGAGGGGGATTTCGGAGCCGGGAGCGGCACCGTCGACTGTTCGGCCGAAGATGTACGGCGTCGCGAGCATTTCCTCGAGCCGAACCTGGAAGCGCGGCTCCGGCTCGGCTCGCGGCGAGACGATGAGGATCAGCCGCCCGTCGACCGCCGCCGTCACGGTCTTCGGCAGGCGTGCGGTGATCGTCTGCGCCGTCGCCGACGACGCCAGCCCGGCCAGCAACGCCAGTCCCCACCACCGCATCGTTGCCCCCAGCCATCATGATCGCGGAGCGGTTCGAGCTCCGACCTGCCGATGATCGGTATCATCGCGCATCGCCCGACCGCCGACAACCACGCACGGCCGGCTAATTCTTGGGCAGCGCCCGGTCTCGCGCAGCGACCGGAATACGGTCGAACACCGCCGGCGGAGTCAACCGCAGGCGGGCGCGTACGGTAACGAGCGGCTCGGCCAGGAGCGCCTCCCAGTCCTCACCCGGCAGCCATGCCGCGCTCCTGCCACGGCGATAGCCCTCGACGATCGCGCGGGCGTAAGGCTGGCCCGCCTGTCCCGCGCCGCGTAGCGCCGCGCTGACCGCGATCAGCGCCCAGCCCAGCGCTCGCGTCTGGGCGTATGAGAAGGCGACGAGCGCCGCCTCGCCGAGCGCTGTCAGGTCGTAGCCGGTGACGACGTGCCACAGGTCATGGGTGTCGCGGATGCGCCGCCCGAACCAGACGACCGGATGTGCCATGTCGATTACGGTGTTGGCAGCCTGCCGGCTGACGTCAGCGAGGCCGTCGGGGCTGATCTCGCCGCGTGCCGTAAAGGACAGATAGGCGGCGGCGAGGCTATCGGCCGGCAGTTCGGCCAGCCGCGCGCGGTCGCTCAGGACCTCGGCAAGTTCGCGTCGCTCGTATGCGATGCGTCCGCCCCGAGCCGTCCGCAGCAGGCGGAAGTAACCTTCGCGCGTCGCGGTGCCGTTCAAAGCCCGCATGATCTCGAAGACCTGGACGGTGTCGTCCTTGTCGGCGAGCAAGCGACGCATCGACCGCAGTGCCCGTGGCCAGTCGCGGCGCGGCTTGGGGAGAACAAAATCGGCTTGTTGCACCGGTGCGTTCATGCGGAGTATTTATACGCAAAACCCGCGCCGGTGCAAGCAGCGATTACCGCAGCCTCAGCAACCGTTGCGACGGTTCTCCGCCGCATCGTGACGCTGGTCGATATGCCGGCCGAGCAGGGCACCGCCGCCTGCTCCGGCGAGGGTTCCGAGTGTACCGCCGCCGACGGCATTGCCGATCAGGCCGCCACCGACCGCACCGGCAATCGTGCCGGTCGTACCGTTGCTGCGGCGGCAATCCTGACCGCGGTCGCGATAATAATGGCGGTTCCGGTCATAGCCCTGACGATTATAGCCGTCGTGGTTGTAGCCGCTACGGTTGTAACCGTCGCGGTTGTAGCCGTCGTGATTATAGCCATTGCGATCGTAATAACCGTCCTGGGCCGCGGCGGGGAGGGCGGCGAACGTCGTCGCTAATGCAACGGCGACAATGATGGGTCGGATGTGCATGGTCGTATCTCCTTCGTTTGCGAAGCATAACGACGGAGCGCCGATCCGGTTGCCCGGTCAGATACCGCCGTCGTCGAGGCTGAGCAGGCTGGCGTTGCCGCCGGCGCTCGTCGTGTCGGTCGAGACGACGCGCTCGACGGCGAAGCGCGGCAGGTAGTGCGGCCCGCCGGCCTTGGGGCCGGTCCCCGACAGCCCCTCGCCGCCGAATGGCTGGCTGCCGACGACCGCCCCGATCATCGCCCGGTTGACGTAGAGATTGCCGACCCGCGCCGCGCCCGCGACACTCGCTGCCGCCGTCGCGATCCGGCTGTGGAGGCCCATCGTCAAGCCGTAGCCGCTGGCGTTGACCGCGGCGACGGTCGCGGCGAGGTCGCCGCCGCGCCATGTCGCGACGTGGAGGATCGGCCCGAACCATTCGGCGGTCAGATCGGCGATGCGGTCGAGCCGGATGACGGTCGGCGCGACGAAGTTGCCCATTACCGGCGCGGCGACGGTGTGGAGCCACCGCACGCGCATCGACCGGCGATAGCCTTCGAGCCGGTCGAACGCGCTCGTGTCGATCACCGGCCCGACGTCGGTGCGCGGATCGGCGGGGTCGCCGACGACCAGCGTGTCCATCGCGCCGGCGAGCATCGCGAGCGTCCGCTCAGCGATGTCCTCCTGGAGCAGGAGCAGGCGCAGCGCCGAGCAGCGCTGTCCGGCCGACCGGAAGGCGCTAGTGACGACGTCGGCGACGACCTGTTCGGGGAGCGCAGTCGAATCGACGATCATCACGTTCAGGCCGCCAGTCTCGGCGATCAGCGGGACGAGCGGGCGAGTGTCATCGTCGAGCAGGGTCCGCGCGATCCGCCGCGCGGTCGCGGTCGATCCGGTGAAGGCGACGCCCATGACCCGCCGGTCGCCGACGAGCGCTGCGCCGACCCCTCCGTCGCCCACGACGAGGCGGAGGGCGTCGACCGGCACACCCGCTTCATGCGCCAGTGCGACCGCGGCGGCGGCGATGCGCGGCGTCTGCGGTGCCGGCTTGGCGACGACCGCGTTGCCGGCAGCGAGCGCAGCGGCGATCTGGCCGAGGAAGATCGCCAGTGGGAAGTTCCACGGGGCGATGCACGCGAACACGCCGCGGCCGGCGAGGCGCAGCGCATTCGTCTCGCCGGTCGGCCCGGGCAGGTCGACGGGGGCGAAGTGCGCGCGGGCCTGGCCGGCATAATAGCGGCAGAAATCGACCGCCTCGCGGACCTCGCCGAGCGCGTCGGGGATCGTCTTCCGCGCCTCGTCGACGCACAGCGCCATCAGCGGTGCGCGGTCGCGTTCGAGGAGATCGGCCAGGCGCTCGAGCACCGCCGCGCGGCCGCCGGCCGGCGTCGCGTCCCACGCCGGAAAGGCGGCGTGCGCG
>CAHJWT010000125.1 GCA_903643075.1 Sphingomonadaceae bacterium
ACCGGGCGAGCGCCGGCGCGGCGAGCCCCGACGCGTCGAATCCGGCGGCAATCGCCGCCGCCGCGGCCGCGACGAGCCACGCCAGCGCGACGACGAGGATCAGGACCGCCGGACGGCGCGAAGGACGATCGGACACGGCGGCTCCCCGGTGACGAGCGGCGAAGGTAGAGCGAGATGGGGGCGGGCGGAAGGGCGGGGGCGGGGCGAGCGCGGACGACCGCCGCACAGAACCTTCCCGCTTGCGCGAATCCTCCCCGCGAGCGGGGAGGATCGAACGCGCCACTGTCCTACAGCCGGCCGGCTGTGTCATAGTCGCCGCGACTCGCCGCTTGCGGCACGACGCGCTCTGTCTCATCGTCGATTTCGCCGCGCAGCACTCCGGTGTGAGCTTTCGCTTGCGGTGTGAGCTTTCGGTCCGGCGTGAGCTTCCGTCTTCGGCGTGAGCTTTCGCGGTGACACGGGTCGCGGCCGACGGTCTTCCGCTAGGAGCAATCCATCACCCGGTACTTCCGCCACCGACCTAACCGTTCCGGCTAACCTGAAAGCTCACACTCGCCGGCGCTCACACTCCTGATTTTTCCCGCATTCGTGTAAGCTTTCGCCATCGCGCTACCGCACGCGGCATTGCCCGCACGAACCGAACCGGTTGTCCTATCGCGCGCTCAGCGGCACGTAATCGCGGTGGGTCGCGCCGGTATACAGCTGGCGCGGGCGGCCGATCTTCTGTTCGGGATCCTCCATCATCTCGGTCCACTGCGCGATCCAGCCCACGGTGCGCGAGATCGCGAACAGCACGGTAAACATCGACGTCGGGAAGCCGATCGCCGACATGACGACGCCGGAATAGAAATCGACGTTGGGATACAGCTTCTTGTCGATGAAATACGGGTCGTTGAGCGCGATCTGCTCGAGCTCGCGCGCGACGTCGAAGATCGGGTCGGCGATGCCGAGTTGGTCGAGAACCTTCTTGGCCACCCCGGCCATGACCTTCGCGCGCGGGTCGTAGTTCTTGTAGACCCGGTGGCCGAAGCCCATCAGGCGGAACGGATCGTCCTTGTTCTTGGCGCGGGCGATGAATTCGGGGATGCGGTCGGGGGTACCGATCTCGCGCAGCATGTTGAGCGCCGCCTCGTTGGCGCCGCCGTGCGCCGGGCCCCACAGGCACGCGATGCCCGCCGAGATGCACGCGAACGGGTTGGCTCCCGACGACCCGGCGAGGCGGACGGTCGAGGTCGACGCGTTCTGCTCGTGGTCGGCCTGTAGGATCAGCAGCTTTTCCATTGCGTCCTCGACGATGGGATCGACGACGTACGGCTCGGCCGGAACGCCGAACGTCATCCGCAAGAAGTTCGCCGAGAAGCTGAGCGAGTTGTCGGGATACAGGAACGGCTGGCCGATCGAATATTTGTACGCCATCGCCGCGAGCGTCGGCATCTTGGCGATCAGGCGGTGGCTGGCGATGACGCGCTGCTGCGGATCGTGGATGTCGGTCGAATCGTGGTAGAAGGCGGCCATCGCGCCGACGATCCCGCACATGATCGCCATCGGGTGCGCGTCGCGCCGAAAGCCGCGGTAGAAGGTCGCCAGCTGCTCGTGGATCATCGTGTGGCGGGTGATGTTGCGCGAGAAGTCGGCGTGTTCGGCGGTGCTCGGCAGGCTGCCGTTGAGGAGCAGGTGGGCGACCTCGAGGAAGCTCGACTGCTCGGCGAGCTGATCGATCGGATAGCCGCGGTACAGTAGGATGCCCTCGTCGCCGTCGATGTAGGTGATCTTCGATTCGCACGCCGCTGTGCTGGTGAAGCCGGGATCGTAGGTGAAGCGGCCGGTCGCGCCGTACAGCTTGCGGATGTCGATGACCTCGGGCCCGACCGTTCCGGCCATCACCGGATAGTCGCCGTCGGTGCCGTCGACGGTAAGATGGGCTGCTTCGGTCATGCCACAGGCTCCCTGGAAAGTGCGTCGTCCATCCGGCCGAGCGCCTCGTCGCGCCCGAGCAGCACCAACACCTCGAACAACCCCGGCGAGGTCGCCGACCCGGTCACCGCGGCGCGGAGCGGCTGCGCCACCTTGCCGAGCTTGACCCCCGCCGCATCGGCCACGCCGCGAACCGCCGCCTCGAGTCCCGCGGCGTCCCACGCGACCTCGGCGAGCGCCGCGCGGACGCCGGCGACGAGCCCGCCGGCCGAGGGATCGTCTAGCAGTTTTTGTGCACCTGCGTCCATGGGGATCGGACGGCTGCGCAGATAGAACAGGGAGGACGCGGCGAGCCCGTCGAGGTCGGTCGCGCGCAGCTTGAGCTCGCCCATGCCGCGGCGCAGCAGGGCGCGATCAGCGTCGGTCAGCGGCCGGTCGAGCAGCCGCGCGATGCGCGGCGCGACCAGATCGACGAGGCGGTCGTCGTCGGCGAGGCGGAGGTAATGCGCGTTGACGTGGGTCAGCTTGGCGAGGTCGAACCGCGCCGGCCCGCGGCCGATGCCGGCGAGGTCGAACCATTCCACCGCCTGCTCGCGGCTGATGAACTCGTCGTCGCCGTGGCCCCAGCCAAGCTTGAGCAGGTAGTTGTCGACCGCCTCGGGCAGCATCCCCAGCGCGTCGCGGTAGGCGTCGACGCCGAGCGCGCCGTGGCGCTTCGACAGCTTGGACCCGTCGGCCCCGTGGATCAGCGGGATGTGGGCGTAGGCCGGCTCTGGCCAGCCGAGCGCCTCGATCAGCGCGAGCTGGCGGAAGGCGTTGTTGAGGTGGTCGTCACCGCGGACGACGTGGGTCACGCCCATGTCGTGGTCGTCGACGACGACCGCGAGCATGTACGTCGGCGACCCGTCGGAGCGGAGGAGAACCATGTCGTCGAGCTCGTCGTCGGCGACGGTGACGTTGCCCTGGACCGCGTCGGCGATCGTCGTCGTGCCGCCGCGGGGGGCGCGGAGGCGGATGACGTACGGCGCGTCGCCGCCGTCGGCGGGATCGCGGTCGCGCCAGCGGCCGTCGTAGCGGAGCGGCACCTTGGCCGCGCGCTGGGCGCCGCGCATCGCCTTAAGCTCGTCGGCGGTCGCGAAGCACTTGTACGCGTGGCCGGCGGCAAGGAGGCTGTGGACGACTTCGGCGTGGCGCGGGCTCCGCGCGAATTGCATCACCGGCTCGCCGTCCCAGTCGAGCGCGAGCCAGCGCATCCCGTCGAGGATCGCGTCGACCGCCGCCTGCGTCGACCGTGCCCGGTCGGTGTCCTCGATCCGCAGCAGGAAGCGCCCGCCGTGGTGGCGCGCGAAGAGCAGGTTGAACAGCGCCGTCCGCGCCCCGCCGATGTGAAGGAAGCCGGTCGGCGACGGCGCGAAGCGAGTGACGACGGGGGGCGTTGCGCCCATGCGGCTTTTGTCCAATGATCGCGCGGTAGGGGTGAGCGCGGCGTGTCTAGCATAGACCATCGAGCCGCTGCCAGCGGCGGCGGGAAGCATGGCGACGGCGGCTGATACCGCGTTCGCAGGGCCGTCGCGGGTCGGACGGATCGCGCCCGCAATCGACGACTGGCTCGCCGCCGAGCGCGCCCAGATCCCGTTGTGGTCGCCCGCCGCGTTCGGGCTCGGCATCGTCCTCTACTTCATGCTGCCGTGGGCCGGCGAGCGGTGGGCGGCGGTCGTCGCCGCCGGCGCGGTCGCGGCGGGCGGCGTCGCCATCGGCAGAATTGCCGGGCGGATGCTCGTCTGGGGCGGCGTCCTCGTCGCGCTCGGCGTCGGTATCGCGGCGTACCGGTCGAACGACGTCGCGTCACCCGTGCTCCGCGACCGCTTCGAGGGCGACGTCGCCGGCGTCGTCGAGGCGGTGGAGGTGCGGACCGGACGCGGCCAGGTCCGCTTCCAACTCGCCCCCGACGACCCCGGCCTGCCGCCACACGTCCGCCTCAGCCTCAAGCCGAGCGCCGTCCCCGCCGGGCTGACGCCGGGGGCACACGTCCGGCTGCGCGCGATGCTCCTGCCGCCGCAGGGGCCGAGCTTCCCCGGCGGCTACGACTTCGCCCGGACCTTGTGGTTCGCGCAGATCGGCGCGACCGGCTATCCGCTCGGGACGGCCGTTGTCGACCACGCCGCGCCGCCGCTGGCAGGCCTCGCCGCGCGGCTCGACGATTTCCGCGCGCGGCTGACGCGGCGGATCGAGGCACAGGTGCCGGGCGACGCCGGCGCGATCTCGGCCGCCTTCGTCACGGGCGACCAGGGGCAGATCTCTACCGCGACCAATCTCGCGATGCGCTGGTCGGGGATGGCGCACCTGCTCTCGATCTCGGGCGTCCACATCGCGATCGTCGTCGGCGGGACGATGTGGCTCGCGCGCGCTCTCCTCTGCCTCAGCCCATGGATCGCGCTGCGCTGGCCGGTGAAGGCGCTGGCGGCGGGCGCGGCCGCGGCGGCCGGCATCGCCTACACCATCCTCGCCGGGGCGCAGGTGCCGACGGTCCGGACGTGCATCGGCACCGTCGTCGTCCTCATCGGCGTGATTCTCGGTCGCGAGGCGCTGTCGCTGCGCCTGCTCGCGGCGGGGGGCTTCGTCATCATGGCGGTCCGTCCCGAGGCGCTGCTCGGGCCCAGCTTCCAGCTGACCTTCGCCGCCGTCACGGGTCTCGTCGCGCTGTTCAACTCGCGCTTCGGCCGCTGGCTGATCCGGCCGCGGACCGACGCGCCGTGGTGGGCGCGGACGGCGATGCACCTCGCCGGGCTCCTCGTCACCGGCGTCATCGCCGAGGCGCTGCTGTCGGCGACGGCGCTGTTCCACTTCAACTCGACCGGGGCCTACGGCGTCGTCGCCAACCTGTTCGCGATCCCGTGGACCGAGTTCGTCATCATGCCGCTGCTCGTCGTCGCGCTGCTGGCCGATCCGACCGGGCTGGCGCACCCGCTGTGGTGGCTGGTCGGCACGGCGATGACGACGCTGATCGGGTGGGCGAACACCGTCGCGGCATGGCCGGGGTCGGTCGTTCGCCTCGGGCTGATGCCGGTCGCGGCCTATGCGCTCCTCGTCGGCGGCGGGCTGTGGCTGTTCATCTGGGCCGGGCGGCCGCGCTGGTTCGGCGTGGTGCCGATCGCCGTCGGGGCGACGCTCGCGTTGACCGCACGGCCACCCGACCTGCTCGTCTCGGCCGATGGCCACCACGTCGCTGTCCTGCTCGACGCCTACGACGACGAGGGGCCGCGGCTGGCGCTGCTCCGCGAGCGGACCGGTGACTACCTCCGCGACGTCTGGGGCGGGGTGACGGCGGCGACCGCCGACGCCGCGATCGCCGATCTGCCGGCGGGCGACTGCACGATCGACGCCTGCGTCGCGCGGGTCGGCACGGGACCGACGAGCCTGCGCCTTCTCGCGACGCTGTCGAAGGACCGGATCGGCCGACCGGCATTCGGCCCGGCGTGTGCGGCGGCCGATGTCGTCGTCAGCGACCGTCGGCTGCCCGACTGGTGCCGCCCGCGCTGGCTCAAGCTCGACCGGACCACGCTGGGGGCGATGGGCGCGGTTGCGATCTGGCGGTCGCCGCGTCGCGTCGCGACTGTCGCGGCACTGACCGGCGACCACCCGTGGCTGCCGCAGGCACCGGCGTGGCGGCCGCGGGTGCGGCGACCAGAGGAAGCGCGTCCTGCCCCCGGCAGCGGTGCAGCGATCGTGTCGAGCGACGAGCCGGCCTACTGAGCGCCGTGATCCTCCCCGCGAGCGGAGAGGCTCAAGTCAGGCGTAGCGCCGCAGCAGCCCGGCCAGCTTGCCCTGGACCCGGACCCGCGAAGGCAGGTAGCGCTGGGTCTGGTGCATCGCGTTCGCCGGTTCGAGCTCGACCATGCCCTTGGCGTGCTTGAGGTACTTCAGCGTCGCGTCCTGACCGTCGACCAGCGCAACGACGATGTCGCCGTCGCGCGCGGCGTCGCAGCGGCGAATGAGGGCATAGTCGCCGTCGAGGATGCCCGCGTCGACCATCGAATCCCCCGAAACCTCGAGCGCATAGTGGTCGCCGGGGCCGAGCAGCGCGGCGGGAACCGACAGCAGGCGGTCGTCCTCGAACGCCATGATCGGCTGGCCGGCGGCGATGCGGCCGTGGAGCGGCAGCTCGACGACGTCGTTCGCCGCGACGCGACCCTTGCGGAAGTCGGCGTGGACGACCTCGCCGCGCCCCGGGGCCGGCGCTGCGGGCGGTACGCCCTGCGACACCGCGCGCTGGACGACGTCGGGCATCCGCACGATCTCGAGCGCGCGGGCGCGGTTGGGCAAACGGCGGATGAAGTTGCGTTCCTCGAGCGCGTTGATCAGGCGATGGACGCCCGACTTCGACTTAAGGCTGAGCGCCGCCTTCATCTCCTCGAACGACGGCGAGACGCCGCTCTCGTTGAGGCGGACGTTGATGAAGGTCAGCAGGTCGTGTTGCTTGCGCGTCAGCATCGCACCCTCCAAGGAACCGATGAAGAACGTTTAGGCAACACCAGATATGGTGTCAAGCATGATACATGGCACCATCGTTCCGGCCGCGATCGGCGACGCGTCGCGTTCGCGAACGATGAGGACGTTGCTGTCGGCGAGCACGTGGAGCATTGCGCTGTCCTGCCGCCCGGAGGGCGCGACGGAACCGTTCGACAGGCGCGCGCGGAGATAGTCGCGGCGCGGGCCGTTCGCCGGCAGGTCGGTCCCGGCGGGGAACATCGTCGGTAACGGTAGCGGCACCGGGTCGCCGCCGAGCGCCTTCAGCACAGGCACAACGAAAAGCGTCGCGCAGACGAACGCCGACACCGGATTGCCGGGAACGCCGACGACGCGCGTTCCGCCTAGGCGCCCGCTGAGCATCGGCTTGCCCGGCCGCAGCGCGATCCGCCAGAAGTCGATGTCCGCGCCGAGGTCGGTCAGCACGGGGAGGACAAGGTCGTGGTCGCCGACCGACGCGCCGCCGATGGTGACGAGGACGTCGGCGTCGGCGTGGGCGCGGATCGCGGCGGCGAGCGCGTCGCGGGTGTCGGCGACAATGCCACCGTCGACGACCTCGGCGTGGCGGCCCAGCAGCGCGGCGAGCATCACGCCGTTCGAGCTGACGATCGCGTCGGGGCCCGGGATCGTGCCGGGCGCGACGAGCTCGTCGCCGGTGGCGAGGATCGCGACGCGCGGGCGACGATGGACGGGAAGCGTGGCGTGGCCGGCGGCGGCGGCAACGCCGATCCGCGCTGGGGTGACCCGCTCGCCGGCGCGCGCGACGACCGTCCCGGCGGCGAAGTCGAGACCGGCCGGGCGGATGTGTGCGCCGGGACGCGGGGGACCGTCGCCGGTCAGCGTTAGCGTGGCGTCGGCGCGGACGGCTTCCTCCTGGACGACGACGACGGTGACGTTGTCCTTGCCGCCGGAGTCGTTCGCCGCGCCGATGAGAAAGGAGACGGCGTCC
>CAHJWT010000126.1 GCA_903643075.1 Sphingomonadaceae bacterium
GCAGCGGCACCGTCGCGGCGAAGTCGGCCGCCGTCCGCGCCACCTCGGCGCGCGCCGCCCCCGCGCCCATCAGCAGCCGCTGCGCGACCTTCTTGACTCGGCCGCGCGACAACAGGCCTAGCCGATAGCCGAGCGCCACCAGTCCGGCGAGCGGCAGCAGCGCCAGCCTACCCGGCGCATGTCGCCGCGCCCAGAACACCAGCCAGCGGGTATAGGTCGGCCATGCCGTGACCGTCAGGTCCATGTCGTAGACGGCGACGCGCATTGCCGCCGTCATCGGCCGATCGCCCAGCCCGTGCAACCGCGCCCGGCGCAATCACGGCCGGCGCCATCGCCCACGGCGCCGCCGTGCGTGCAACCGAAGCGGCGGCGCGACGTTTGCCCCTTGCCGGAACCGGAACGTTCCCCAACAATCGGATGCGATGACCGCCGCCACCTTGCACCTCGACGATGCCCAGGGAGGCCGGCGGACGCTTCACCTCGGCGGCGATCTGACCGTCGCATCGGTCGGCGCGGTCGCTCCCGACTTTGCGTCGGTCCCGCGCGACGGCGACCTGACGATCGATCTCGCTGACGTCGGACGGATCGACACAACGGGGGCGTGGCTGGTCCACAAGTTGCTTCGCGATCTCGACGGCGCCGGCAAAAAGGCCGACCTCGATGGCGCGTCCGACGACGCCAAGCGGCTGATCGACCAGGTCGCGGCGAACGACAAGCCGGCGCAGCGCCGGCCGCCGCACGGCAACCGCGCGGTCGAGCGGCTCGATACCATCGGCCGCGCCGTCGTCGCGGCGACCTATACCCTCGGCGAGTTCCTCGCCTTCCTCGGCCAGACGCTGGTCGTCCTGTTTCAGACGATCGTCGAGCGCCGGCCGCTCCGGTGGAACGCCGTCGTCCACCAGATGGAAGTGGTCGGGGCGAACGCGCTCGGCATCGTCACCCTGCTGCTGTTCCTCGTCGGCATCGTCGTCGCCCAGCAGGGCGCGGTCCAGCTCCGCCAGTTCGGGGCCGAGGTGTTCACTGTCAACCTGATCGGGCGCTCGGTCGTCCGGGAGCTCGGCATTCTTCTCGTCGCGATCATGGTCGCCGGGCGGTCGGGATCGGCGTTCGCCGCGCAAATCGGGTCGATGAAACTCAATGAGGAGATCGACGCGATGCGATCGATCGGCATGTCGCCGACCGAGGTCCTCGTCGTCCCGCGGGTGATCGCGATGGTCGTGATGATGCTGCTGCTGTCGCTGTACGGCGCGGTGATGGCGATCATCGGCGGCGGCCTGTTTTGCTGGATTTCGCTCAACATCCCGCCGGCGAGCTTCGTCCAGCGCATCCAGGACGTGACGCCGCTCAGCGACCTGCTCATCGGGCTGTTCAAGGCTCCGGTGTTCGGCTTCATCATCGCCGTCACCGGCTGCTTTCAGGGGATGGAGGTGACCGGCAACGCCGAGTCGGTTGGGCTCAGGACGACGCAGGCGGTGGTCCAGTCGATCTTCCTCGTCATCGTCCTCGACGCGTTTTTCGCCGTGTTCTTCACCGCGCTGGGGTTCATCTAATGGCCGACGCGCCCCCCGCCCCGCCGCCGGCCGACGACAAGGCCGGCCCGAGCGCCGACGACGTTGTCATCCGGGTGACGGGACTGAAGAACAGCTTCGGCGCGCAGGTCGTCCACAAGGACGTCAACCTCGAGGTCCGCCGCGGCGAGATCCTCGGCGTCGTCGGCGGTTCAGGCACCGGCAAGTCGGTCCTGATGCGGTCGATCATCGGCCTCCAGACGCCCGACGGCGGCGACATCGAGGTCCTGGGCGAGAACGTCGCGAACCTCGACGACGACGCGGCGAAGGACCTCCGCCGCCGCTGGGGGGTGCTGTTCCAGAACGGCGCGCTGTTCAGCTCGCTGACCGTCGCCGAGAACATCGAAGCGCCCCTGCGCGAGTTCTTCACCCTCGACCAGATGCTGATGGACGAGATCGCGAGCTACAAGATCGCGATGGTCGGCCTGCCCGACATCGCCGGCATGAAATTCCCGTCGGAGCTGTCGGGCGGGATGCGGAAGCGCGCCGGGCTCGCCCGCGCTCTCGCCCTCGATCCCGAGCTGCTGTTCCTCGACGAGCCGACCGCCGGCCTCGACCCGATCGGCGCGGCGGCGTTCGACGAATTGATCAAGCTGATGCGCGATACCGTCGGGCTGACGGTGTTCCTCGTCACCCACGACCTCGACACGCTGTACGCGATCTGCGACCGCGTCGCGGTGCTCGGCGACGGCGTCATGCTCAAGGTCGGAACGATTCCGGAATTACTTGAGTTTGACCACCCATGGGTGCGCGAATATTTCTCGGGGCCGCGGGGGCGGGCAGCGGCGGCGACCGACGCGATCGAGCCGAAGGCGACCGACGCCGACCGCGACGCGGCGCGCGCGATCGAAGCCGGCGGCGAAGGGCTCACAGCCGACGCGGGCGTGGAGGAACGTGGGTGATGGCGGACATGACGATCCTCCGTGCTTGCGGGGAGGTGGCGCGACGCGCCGGAGGGACGGGCGGCCGAGTGACCGAAGTCTCTCGCCCGACCGCCCCTCTGCCGCTGCGCGGCGCCTCCCTGCAAGGGGGGAGGGGTTAGGTGGAAACCCGCTCCAACTACGTCCTCGTCGGCGGCGTCGTCGTCGTCTTGACGGTCATGCTGTTCGCCTTCGTCCTCTACCTCGCCAAGTTCTCGCGCGGCGACAAGAACGAATACGATATCTTCTACCGGACCTCGATCAGCGGCCTCGCGATCGGCTCGCCGGTCCAGTTCAAAGGCGTCCCCGTCGGCCAGATCAAGGAGATCGCCCTCCTCCCCCGTTCGCCCGACGCCGTCCGCGTCCGCATCGAGATCAAGGCCGACACACCGATCCTCCACGGCACGACCGCCGCGATCGAGGGTGTCGGCTTCACCGGCGTCAGCCAGATCCAGCTGACCGGGGCGATGGCCGGGGCGACGCCGATCACAGAGGACGGACCGTTTGGCGTTCCAGTCATCCCACCCCGCGCGGGCGCCCTCGGCGCGCTCCTCGCCAGTGCGCCGGAACTGCTCAACAACGTCTCGGCGCTGACCGCGTCATTGAACGAGCTGCTCAATCCGGCCAACCGCAAATCGCTGTCGAGCATCCTCGCCAACGCCGACAAGCTGACCGGCAGCCTCGCCGACCGCGGCCCCGAGATCGCCGGCGCGCTCGCCGAGACACGCGCGACGCTCAAGCAGGCGACGGCGGCCGCGCAGCAGCTGACCTTGCTCACCGCCCATGCCGACAGCCTGCTCACGACCGACGCCAAGCCGCTCGTCCACGACCTCGCCAAGACGGCGGCGAGCGCCAATCAGACGCTGGCGAAGCTCGACCACGTTATCGACAGCGCCCAGCCGGGGATCGATGCCTTTACGACGCAGACGCTGCCCGAAACCGCGCAGCTCCTCCGCGAGGCGCGCGACGCGACCGCGCAGCTTGGCGCGATCGCCGCCAAGCTCGACGAGGACCCGGCCGGCGCGCTGCTCGGCGGGCGCAAGCTGCCCGAGTACGCCGGGCCCGACTATGTCCCGCCGAAGAAGGGCCGCAAGAAATGATCCGCCGCCGGCCGTCCCTCGACCTGCCCGCCGCCGTTGCGGCCGCCGCCTTCGTACTCAGCGCGTGCGGCCCGCTCGTTCAGATCGGCGGAAACGCCAAGACGCCGGCGTCGCTCCTCGCGCTCCGCGCCACCGCCGCGCCACCGCCAGTGACGGCGACGACGACCGACCCCAGGGCGACCGTCCTCGTCCTCGTCCCCGCCGTTCCCGGCACGCTCCAGACGCTGCGCCTGCCCGTCCTCGTCACCGACACCTCGATCGAGTACCTGACCGGCGCGAGCTGGGCCGAGCAGCCCAACCGCGAGTTCCAGCGTGTCCTCGCCGACACCATCGCCGCCCGTGGCATCCCCGTGCTCGACCCGCGCCAGTCGACCGCGGCGAGCGGGCGGACGCTGTCGGGCACATTGCAGGACTTCACGTTGGACGTCCGTAACCCGGCCGCCGTCGTCGTCCGCGTCCGTTACGACGCCGCGTTGACCGGGGTCGACAAGGTCCCCTTTGCCATCCGCCGCTTCGACGCGAGCGCGCCAGTCGCGACGCAAAACCCGGCCGATGTCGCGGTCGCACTCAATACCGCGGCGAACAGCGTGGCCGCCGACGTCGCGACATGGATCGCGCGCTGACGTCCTTGGCCGAAGATGAACAAGTAAGCGAAGTAAGCGCCAGCGGCGGTCGGTCGATGCGCATGTCAATTAACCGGCAGAGCGAATAACCTACATAGTCATTAGCCAGTTAGGCTCTTGGTCACGATCTCGAACACATCGCGTGACAGGCCAGGAACAGAGGCGATGCGTTCCAATTCGGTTCGCATAAGCGCTGATCGAACGGGATCGAATCGCCGCCACCGTGCAAGCGGGCTGGCGAGCCGTGCCGCCGCGCCGGGGTTCGATCTACCCACGGCGATTACCTCATCCGCGAGAAAGCGATAACCCTCGCCGCCGATCGCATTGAAGCGGACCTGATTGACGCCGAACGCTCCGATCAGCGATCGTAACCGATTTGGATTATCGGGCTTGAAGTCGGGATGCGACCGCAACGCGACGACCCGCTCGAGCGTGTCGGGCTGCAGCGACGTCGCCTGGACAGTGAACCACTTGTCGATGACCAGCGGGTTGTCGCGGTGCCGATCGTAGAACCACGCCAGCGCCGCGTCGCGCCGCTCCGCCGAGCCGTTGACCAGCGCGGCGAGCGCGGCGAAGCGGTCGGTCATGTTGTCGGCGTCGACCAGCTGCGCCCACGCCGCTTCGGTCGCCGCCGCGTCGCCGCCGACGATCAGGTAGCCGAGCGCGACGTTCTTCAGCGCGCGGCGGCCCTTGGCCTCCGGTGTCAGCTCGTAGCGGTTGGCTCCGTTGCCGCGATACGCCGCCCACAGGTCGTCGCGGAGTTTCAGCGTGATCGCCGACCGCGCCGCCTGCCGCCGGCGATGGATCGCATCGACCTCGATCACCGCCGCCGCCTCGCCGATCACTGCCTCGGTCGGCAGCAGGATCGCCTCGGCGGTGAACTCGGGATCGAGCCCGGCAGCGAGCGTCGCCGCGACCGTCGCGACGAGATCGGCGGGATCGTCGTCGCCCGACAGCAGGTCGAGTGCGAGGCGCTGCGTCGCCTCCCACCGCGCGAAGGGATCGTCGTCGTGCGCCGCGAGCAACGCGAGGTCGGCGCGCGATTGGTCGGCGACGAGGATCACCGGGGCCGAGAAGCCGCGGTTGAGCGACATCAGCGGTGGTTCGTCGATGCCGGTGAACGTCGCCTCGCCGGTGCCGTCGACCGCGACGAGCGCCTCGTCGCCGAACCGCCGTCCGCTGTCGCGGCCGAACAGCGCGACGCGGAACGGCATCGCCATCGGCACCTTTGCCGGCTGGCCCGGCGTCGGCGGCACCGTCTGGGTCAACGCGACTCGAGCCGTCGCCGTCGCCGGATCGTGGCGCACCGTCGCGGCGATCCGCGGCGTTCCCGCCTGATCGTACCAGCGGCGGAAGCTGCCGAGGTCACGGCCCGACGCCTCGGCCATTGCGTCAAGCCAGTCGTCGGTCGTCACCGCGTGGCCGTCGAAGCGGTCGAAGTAGAGGTCCGTACCGGCGCGGAAGTCCTTTGGCCCCAGCAGGTTGGCGAGCATCCGGATGACCTCGGCCCCCTTGTTGTAAACCGTCGCGGTGTAGAAGTTGCCGATCTCGATATAATGATCGGGGCGGATCGGGTGCGCGAGCGGGCCGGCGTCCTCGGGGAACTGCGCGCCACGCAGCGCGCGGACACTGTCGATCCGGCTGACCGCGCGCGATCCCTGGTCGGCGGTGAAGTCCTGGTCGCGGAAGACGGTCAGGCCCTCCTTCAGCGACAGCTGGAACCAGTCGCGGCAGGTGACCCGGTTGCCCGTCCAGTTGTGGAAATATTCGTGGGCGACGACGGCGGCAACGGCGTCGAAGTCGTCGTCGGTCGCGGTCTCGGGATCGGCAAGGATGTATTTGGAATTGAAGATGTTGAGACCCTTGTTCTCCATCGCGCCGGCGTTGAAGTCGGCGACGGCGACGATGTTGAACGTGTCGAGGTCGTACTCGCGGCCGTAGTTGACCTCGTCCCAGCGCATCGCCGTCTTGAGCGCCGCCATCGCGTGGCCGCAGCGCGGCAGGTCGGCCTCGGCGGCCCAGATGCCGAGCGCGGCCGTCTTGCCCGATGCCGTGACGAAGGTGTCGCGCAGGCAGCCGAGATCACCGGCGACTACTGCGAACAGGTAGCTCGGCTTGGGCCACGGATCGACCCATTCGGCGAAATGGCGGCCGTCGGGCAGTGCCCCGCCGTCGCGCTCCTCGCCATTCGCCAGCAGCACCGGATAGCGCGTCGCGTCGGCCTCGAGCCGTACCGAATAGCGCGACAGCACGTCGGGCCGATCGACGAAATAGGTTATCCGCCGGAAGCCTTCGGCTTCGCACTGCGTGCACAGATTGCCGCCGCTGGCGTACAGCCCCGACAGCGCAGTATTCGCCTTCGGGCTGATCTCGACGACGATCTCGACCGTCGCCGCGTCGCCGTCGAGCGCCAGCGTCAGCCCACGCGGTGACACGTCGGGGGTCGCGGGGCGACCGTCGACCGCGACCGAAACCAGCCGCAGTTCGTCGCCGTCGAGGGTTAGCGGCGCGGCGTGGTCGCCGTTGCGCCGGACGTGGAGCGTCGAATGGATCCGCGTCCGCTCGGGGTCGAGTTCGAAGCGAAGCGCAACCTCGGGGATCAGCCAGTCGGGCGGGCGATAATCGGCGAGCCGGATCGTCGGCGGAGCAATCGGCTGGTCCATGGTCGTCCTTCGCGGCTTGCTTCCCGACCTAGTGCCTGCGCATCGACTTGTTAAGGCGGGAGGGAACGAAGCCATGCACCTGCTGATCTTCGGGCTCGGCTATACCGCGGCGAGGCTTGCCGGTCGCTTGCGCGCCGCCGGCTGGCAGGTGACGGCAACGAGCCGTTCCGGGGTGCCGGGAACGATTACCCTCACCGACGCGGCCCCCGCGATCGCCGCCGCGACCCACATCCTGTCGTCGGCCCCGCCGGCCGGCGGCATCGACCCCGTCCTCGCCGTCCACGCCGCCGCGCTCGCCGCCGCGCCCGCGCGATGGGTCGGCTACCTGTCGTCGACCGGCGTCTACGGCGATGCCG
>CAHJWT010000127.1 GCA_903643075.1 Sphingomonadaceae bacterium
GGGCTCGCCGGTGGCCGAGGCCCCGGCCGCGGCGCGCCTGGCGAGCGACCTCGCGCTGACCTGCGTCGCGCTCGCCGTCGGCTCGGGCGACCTCCGCACCTACAAGACGTTCATGGACCTATCGAGCGTCTATGGCCAATGCGCCAAGCTCTTCGCCGCCGAGGAAGGCACGGACGCTGCAGGCGCTCGCCCATCGCGGGACGCCTGATCGCGTCCGGTCACGGACGATCGTGGCGACCTGCTGCCCCGGCGTGACCGACCGCGTCACCTCGGCCCCGACAGCGCGCGCGGTGACCGCGTCGACGAAGTCCTTGACTACCGGCAGCGCGACATCGGCCTCGAGCAGCGCGATCCGCACCTCGCGCATGGCGGCGCGCACGTCGAGCTCGCTGAGCGCCCCGCGCCCGCGGAGCTTGTCGAAGACGGAGGTCAGGCGATCGAAGAGGGAGCCGAACATACGTCTCTATATATTGGGATGGCGCAGCGTGCGAGCCTGCCTAGGTGAGGTGCGTCATGGATGGTAACGTTAGGAGGTGCGGTCGTTCAAGTTGCTAGGCCTCTTCTAAGCCCTCCTGGTCAACCGTGCAGCATCCATGCATCGCACGAACGAGATGTTCGACATCATTCACCATGCCCTGCACAATCTGGGCATCAATCGGCCATAGTTGTCCCGGAAATGATGGGTCTACGTCAGCTTCATGCGCTATCTTGTTGCGACGATCGACGATAACTCCCAATTTTGCTTTCGCGTCTTTCGCAGGTATATCCAACTTCTGCGCGATCTCGTCCCAAATCGGCTTAGATGTAAATAGCCGAAAGGCGTCCGCGATTTTGTCCGGATGCTGGAATGATAGAAAGCTGTGCTTTGATCTGATTTCGGCCTCCATGGCCGTGGCTGAGGTAAGATCAGTTGCTAACGCGAAGACAGAAGAAAGGGCGACCGGAAACCGATTGTACGCATCGGTTCTAGGACGAATGCCAGCGTGGCAGTCGAGCATGCCAAGCCTCGTCACCTCATGCACGTATCTGTCGAGTGCGCTAACAGCCATTACTACTTCAGCTCGTAAAATATCGCTTAGATCAACTGCCGCTGTCAAAGCCGTCTGAAGTGCGAGATGTAAGCCATGAAGGTGTCGGACACGAGCGACGCTTCGCTCAAATTCGTCAAGCGCCGATTGCATCAACTACTCGTATGGTCCGTTCCGCGGCGACTTTGAAAAGTTCTTTAAAATTATTCTGCGATGCCTGCGACGAGGCTAGTACGCTACCAACCTGTTCCATCTGTGCGGCAGTCAGTTCAAAAATTGGAACCTGATGCTCTTGAGATCGAGCTATGAGAGAATTGAAGTCCGGCATCTGTAATATCGGCTGATTTGGATCATAGCCAGCGTTTATATAAATATCGCTGCTGAGCATCATCTTACATTTCTCGAGCGCAGGAATAAATATATTAGCCACGCCGTCTTCAAGTTGATTAATCCATGTCTGGAAAGCCTTCGATGGCACGCCTGCGCGTGGCCTATATTTCTGAACGACGTAACCAAGAAATTTTGGACTCTTTGGCGGGAACGGGTACTCGGCGTCGCGTAATACAGAATTGGCGCTGGCAGCGTCGGCCCATGCTTTCCATTTTGGAAGGACGCTTGTCAGCGATTTAATGGCCATTGTCGAAAAATAATCAGGATGCATCGGAACAATGAATAGATCACTAGTCGTAAGCAGATTTTGATTGACTGCGCCAAGGCTTGGGCTCATGTCCACTATCACAATATCAATGCCATAGGCCGCTGACGTCTTATCAATCAGATATCGCAACGAGCCCGGGAGATTACGAAGTGTGACTAGCGAGCCGGAAAGCTCCTGGGCTATGCCTAGCGTCACTTCGTATTCTGCTAGACCAATGTGCCCGGGCATAAGCCATAATTTGTCATTACCCGGAACCTTGGGACAAACTACCGCTTCAATTAATGATGGCCGCGACTCAAATGCTGGAGCAAGTCCCTCGCGGATGTTTAAAGGCCGTCCATCTTTAGTTCCCAAGATCGACTCTGCGGTCTCCATGTCCTCCAAGCCAAGAACCATGCCAGTCAAATTGCATTGTGGATCGCAATCAACCAACAAGACGCGCTTACCATACCGAGCTAACATCCATCCCAAATTAAAAGCGGTTGTCGTTTTGCTGACTCCGCCTTTGTGGTTGAACAAACTTATGATGATCGCCACGGCAGTCTCCTCGGTCCCCTAAGACATTAGGTTGACGCGCAGATCAAGCGCGAGACCGCGTCACGCCCGCCCCTTCGCTCTAAACACACTCGGCCGCGCCGGCATCGGCTTGCTCTTCGCAGGAACCTTCGCCGCCACCTTCGCCTCCGCCGGCTTGACCGTCCCCCCCGCCGCCAGCTTGGCCAGCGCCGCCGCCAGCGTCAGGGCGCCCTTCAGACGCGCCTCGACACTGCCCCAGTCGGCGGCGACGAAGAGTTTCTGGTCGGGGCGGAACTTGGCGCGGTCGCCGACGCGGGCGACGTAGTCGAGCAGGCCTCCCAGGTTGGGGAAGGTGTCGGCGTGGAAGGTGACGAGCGCGCCCTTCTGCCCGGCGTCGAGCTTGGCGATGTGGGCGGCGACGCACGCCTGCTTGATCTCCATGACCGCGACGAGGTTGGCCGCCTCGGGCGGGAGTTCGCCGAAGCGGTCGATCATCTCGGCGGCGAAGGCGTCGATGCCGGGGCGGCCCTCGACCTCGTTCAACCGGCGGTAGAGCGCCATGCGGACGTTGAGGTCGGGGACATAGTGTTCGGGGATGAGGATCGGCGCGTCGACGGTGATCGTCGGGCTGAACCCCTCGTCGGGCGGGGGCAGGCCGGCGGCGCCAGCGCGGGCGGCGTCGATCGCCTCCTCGAGCATCTCCTGGTAGAGTTCGAAGCCGACCTCGCGGATGTGTCCCGACTGCTCGTCGCCGAGCAGGTTGCCCGCGCCGCGGATGTCGAGGTCGTGGCTGGCGAGCTGGAACCCCGCGCCGAGCGTGTCGAGCGCGGAGAGGACCTGGAGGCGCTTCTCGGCTCCCTCGGTGACGGGGGCATCGGTCGGAATGGTCAGGTAGGCGTAGGCGCGCGTCTTGCTCCGCCCGACGCGGCCGCGGAGCTGGTAGAGCTGGGCGAGGCCGAAGCGGTCGGCGTGGTGGACGATCATCGTGTTGGCGCTGGGGATGTCGAGCCCGCTCTCGACGATCGTCGTCGACAGGAGGACGTCGTAGCGGCGGTCGTAGAAGGCGCTCATCCGCTCCTCGACCTCGGACGGGGCCATCTGGCCGTGCGCGGCGACGAAGGTGACCTCGGGGACGTAGCGGCGGAAAAACTCCTCGATGTCGGGCAGGTCGGCGACGCGCGGGGTGACGAAGAAGCTCTGGCCGCCGCGGTAATGCTCGCGGAGCAGCGCCTCGCGGACGACGACCTCGTCCCACGGCATGACGTAGGTGCGCACCGCGAGGCGATCGACCGGCGGCGTGGCGATGATCGACAGCTCGCGCAGGCCGGTCAGCGCCATCTGGAGGGTGCGCGGGATCGGGGTCGCGGTCAGGGTGAGGACGTGGACATCGGCCTTGAGGCCCTTGAGGCGCTCCTTGGCGGTGACGCCGAAGCGCTGCTCCTCGTCGACCACGATCAGCCCGAGGCGCTTGAACGCGACCGACTTGGCGAGGATCGCGTGGGTGCCGACGACGATGTCGACAGTACCGTCGGCCATCCCCTCGCGCGTCGCGGTCGCCTCCTTCGCGGTGACGAGGCGGCTGAGCTGGCGGATTTCGACCGGCACCCCGGCGAAGCGGTCGCGGAAGTTGGCGAAGTGCTGGCGGGCAAGCAGCGTCGTCGGGCAGACGATCGCGACCTGCTGGCCGGAGATGGCGGCGGCATAGGCCGCGCGCAGCGCGACCTCGGTCTTGCCGAAGCCGACGTCGCCGCAGATCAGCCGGTCCATCGGCTTGCCCGAGGCGAGGTCGCCGAGGACGTCGTCGATCGCCTTCATCTGATCGTCGGTCTCGCTGTACGGGAAGCGGTCGGCGAACTCGCCCATCCCTTGCGCATCGGGGATGGCGGCGTCGGCCTCGCGAAGCGCGCGCGCGGCGGCGGTCGCCATCAGCTCACCCGCGATCTCGCGGATGCGCTCCTTCATCCTGGCCTTGCGCGACTGCCACGCGACGCCGCCGAGCTTGTCGAGCGCGACGCCGTCCGACTCGCTGCCGTAGCGCGACAGGACGTCGATGTTCTCGACCGGGACATAGAGCTTGTCGCCGCCGCCGTAGCTGAGCATCACGCAGTCGTGCGGGGCGCGGCTCGCGGCGACGGTCCCGGGCGCGCCCGGCGCGAGCGACGTGCCGCGGCCGCCGATGTCGACCGCAACCAGCCCCTCGTAGCGCCCGACGCCATGATCCCGGTGGACGAGGAGGTCGCCGGGCGTCAGCATCGCCAGTTCGGCCATGAAGGCATCGGCCTTCTTCGCGCTGCGCTTGCGCCGGACGAGGCGGTCGCCGAGCATGTCCTGCTCGGTCAGGACGGCGAGGTTGCGCTGGGTGAAGCCGTGGTCGAGCGGAACGACGGTCAGCGCGACCTTGCCGTCGGCGGCGGCGCCGAGCGCCTCCTGCCACGAATCGGCGGGGGCGAGGCGGGTGACGCCGTGGTCGGCGAGCAGGCCCTTCAGCCGGTCGCGCGACCCGATCGAATAGCTGGCGAGGACGATGCGGGTCTTCGCCTTGCGCAGGTCGTCGACGTGCGCCTTGACCGCCTCGTAGACATTGGCGTTCGCCGTGCGCTCGGGGGTGAAGTCGCGTGGGGGCGTCGTCTCGCAGTCGATCGTCCGCCGGCTGCCGTCGGGAGCGGGGAACGGCGAGGTGACGTGGACCTTCGCCGCCGCGAGCCGCTCGTCCCATTCGGCATGCGACAGGTAGAGTGCGTCGGCGGGGAGCGGCCGGTAGCTGCCGGGCTTGGCGTTCTGCGCGGCGACGCGGTTGTCGTGATAGTCGGCGATCGCCTCGAGCCGCGCGTCGGCCGCCTGGCCGGTGCCGGCCTCGCGGACGACGACCGCGCCCTCTCCCAAGTAGTCGAAGACCGTGGCGAGGTCGGGCTCGAACAGCGGCAGCCAGTGGTCCATGCCGGCCAGCCGCCGGCCGTCGCTGACCGCCTCGTACAGCGGATCGCCGGTCGCGGTCGCGCCGAAGGTGGCGAGGTAGCCGGCGCGGAACGCCTTGACCGTGTCGTCGGACAGCAGGACCTCGTTGACCGGCAGCAGGGTGAAGGCTTGCGCCGCGGCGATCGTCCGCTGGGTGGCGGGGTCGAAGCGGCGCACGGTCTCGATCTCGTCGCCGAAGAAGTCGAGGCGGAGCGCCTCGGCGGCCCCGGCCGGGAACAGGTCGAGGAGGCCGCCGCGGACGGCATACTCGCCCGGCTCGATGACGGTGTCGGCACGGACGAACCCGTTGGCGGTCAGCATCGCGGCGAGCTTGTCGCGGTCGATCCGCGCGCCGGGGGCGATGGTTGCGGTCAGGCCGGCGATGCGGGCGGGGGGCAGGGTGCGCTGGAGGCAGGCATTGACCGTGGTGACGAGCAACTGCGCGCCTTTCGGCGGCGCGCTGAGGGCTGCGAGCGCGGCCAGCCGGTCGCTCGACGCCTTCATCGACGGCGACGCGCGGTCGTACGGCAGGCAGTCCCACGCCGGGAAGTAGACCGTCTCCAGCTCGGGGGCGAAGTAGGTGACCGCGTCGACCATCGCCTGCGCCGACGCGTCGTCGGCGGCGATGAACACCGCCCGGCCCGGCGCGGCGCGGGCGACATCGGCCATCAGCCACGGGGCGAAGCCGGCAACGCAGCCGGCGAGGGTCAGGGACTCGCGCGCGGTCGCGAGGGCGCGGGGGTCGATCAAGCGGCCGCCTTCCTTCCCTCTCCCGCCTGCGGGAGAGGGCGAGAGACGCGCCTGCAGGCGCGGCCCGGGGTGAGGGTGTCTTGCCCGGTGGGGGACGGCCGGCGCCGCCGGAAGGCGTGTGGTACACCCTCAACCGCCGCGCTACCGCGCGAGTCGCCTCTCCCGCAAGCGGGAGAGGTCGGGGGGACCCTCATCGCATCGCTTTCGCGACGTAATCCACCCGCTGCAGCGCCGCCATCTGCGCGCCCGCCAGATGCTCGGGCGGCGGCTGCGTCCCGATCGCCCACGCCATGATGTCGACGTCCTGCTGTTCGAGCAGCGCCTCGAACCAGTCGATCTCGGCGAGGCTCCACGTCGGCCCATAGCGGTCGGCGAAGCCGCCGATCATCAGGTCGGCCTCGCGCGTCCCGCGGTGCCACGCGCGAAACGCCAGGCGGCGGCGGCGAAAGTCGAGGTCGGTGCCCCTGTCATAGGCTTCTTCGGGCAAGGGCGAACTCCAGACGCGAACACGCGCCCACCGGTTCGACCCGAGGAGCGCGTTCGTCTATGCGTCGTCCGCACATAGCCATGCGTCCGCCGCTCCTCAACCCGCTCTTTGCCGAGGTGACCACGCTCAAGGGCGTGGGTGCGACACTGGCGCGCCAGCTCGGGCGGCTCAAGCTGACCCGCGCGGTCGATCTGATCTTCCACCTGCCGGTCATGGCGATCGACCGGGTGCAGCTTCCCGCGCTCGACGCCGCCTACGTCGATCGGGTGGTGACGGTGACGGTGACGCCGGTCAGCTACGATCACGGCGGCGCGCGCGCGCCGTTCCGCGTCCGCGCCGCCGATGCGGCGAACACGTGGATCGACCTCGTCTACTTCGGCCAGGGCGGGGGCTATGCGAAGAAGCTGCTGCCGATCGGCGAGCCACGGGTGATCAGCGGCCGGCTCGACCGTTACGGCCAGTCGCTGCAGATGGCACACCCCGACTTCGTCGTGCCGCCGGCCGAGGCCGGGACCATCCCCCGCCGCGAGCCGGTCTACGGCCTGACCGAGGGGCTGACCAACCGACGGATGGCGGCGCTCGCCGCGACCGCACTCGACCGCGCCCCCGACCTGCCCGAGTGGATCGAACCGAGCGTGCTGTCGACGCGGCGCTGGCCGCCGTGGCGCGCGGCGCTGGCGGCGGC
>CAHJWT010000128.1 GCA_903643075.1 Sphingomonadaceae bacterium
CGCAGGCGGTCGACAAGGCGCGCGCCGATCACGCCGCACGCGCCGCCGAGGCCGAGCGCCTCCGCACCGCGCTGGCGCGGCTGGGTTAGGCGGCCGGCAGATCGCAGTGGCGATCGATCCTCGCCGTTCGGCACGAGGTCGGGCGTGCATCCCATCGCCGCGTCGCGCGTTGTGCCGGTTCCGAAACAGGAGGTCCTGCCCCATGAAATCCCTTCTTGCCGCCACTGCCGTCGCCTTGATCGCGATTGCCGGCCCCGCCGTCGCCGCCGACGCGCCGATGGTCCGCTCGGGCACGATCACGATCGACGAGGCGCAGTTCGGTTTCCTCGTCGGCGGTAAGACTGGCGGCGGCGCGCTCCACTTCGGCGGCAAGACCTATCCGTTCAAGATCGGCGGGATCAACGTCGGCACGATTGGCGGCAGCCACGTCAAAGGCTTCGGCACGGTCTACAACCTCAAGTCGTATACCGACTTCCCCGGCACCTATGCGATTGCCGAGGCGAGCGCGACGGCCGGTCATGGCTCGGGCGCGCTCAAGCTGAAAAAGGGCGACATCGTCCTCGAGATCGACACCAATTCGAAGGGGCTCCAGCTCAGCGCCAACGGCGGCGGGGTCGACATCAAGTTCAAGTAGCGAGAAAGGCGATCAACCCGCGCTCGGCGGCCGTCAGGTGCGCCGTGGCGCGGGGCAGGCGCGCGGTCGCGATCTCGTCGGCGCGGCCGTCGCTGACGAGTGCGATCAGCGCCGGGTGGACGTAGCTCTTGCGGCTGATCGCCGGGGTGTTGCCGAGCGCCGCAGCGACAGGCGCGATCAGCGTCTTGAGCGTCAGCGTCGCCGGATCGCTCGCGCGGATCGTCTCGAAGGCGATGACGCTCGCGCCCCACGTCCGGAAGTGCTTGGCCGAGAAGTCGTCGCCCATCGCCGCCTTGATGTAGGCGTTGACATCGGCCGAGCCGATCCGGTGCGGGGCGCCATCGTCGTCGAGATACTGGAACAGGGCCTGCCCGGGCAGGTCGTGGCAGCGGCGGACTATCCGCGCGAGGCTCGCGTCGGCGATGACGACGCGCTGCATCTTACCCGATTTGCCACGATATTCCAGCTTGACGCGGCTGCCGCGGACCTCGCTGTGCTCGTTGAGCAGCGTCGTCGCGCCGTAGCTTTCGTTGGCGGCCGCGTAGCAGTCGTTGCCGACGCGAACGTGCCCCGAATCGAGTAGCCGGACGACGGCCGCCAGCACCTTGCTGCGCCCGAGCCCCCGCACGGCGATGTCGGCTTTCACCGTAGCGCGAAGCCGGGGCAATGCCGCGCCGAAGGCACCGCAGCGATCATATTTGTCCAGGTCGCGCGCGGCGCGAAAGTCGGCGTGGTAACGATACTGCCGGCGCCCCTTCGCGTCGATGCCGACCGCTTGCAGATGCGCCGCGGCATCGGGACTGAACCAGACATCGACATAAGCCGGCGGTACGCCAAGCGCGTTGAGGCGAGCGACTTCAATGGAATCGGCGATGCGCTGCCCATCGGCAGCAAAATAGTGCCAATGCTTCCCGCGTCGCCTTCGGACGATCCCCGCTGCGTGCGCATCGCCGAAGGTCAGCATGGCCGGAGAACGTTACGCCGCCGGGGCCGGTTCCGTCGCCCCAACCTCCGCTCGGCGGCCTTGCTTTCGCGAGCCGGTCGAAACGTTATCGCAGCGTTCCGGCGCGGCAATGGCGATGAGGTCAAGTACCAGTCGAAGACCCCCTGCCCCGGGCAACCACGTAGATCGCTCGACGGCGATGATTGCACCGGCGACCACCAGATCGGCTCCGTCGACCGCTTTCAGGCCGGACGGCTCGGTCCGTTCAGTCGGCCGGCTCATACGGACGACGATGCGATGCCGTTCGCCGGCGAAGGTCAAACTCGACCACGGGTGCGACACCATCGACTCGACAATCAGCGGATTGGCGTCGTCGCCCTTCATCATCCCCTCACTATCTGTCGATAGGTATAAAGCAAGTGCCCGGATGATGCGCCCTTGGCTCGCGGTGATGTGCGGCGTCATCGCCTGATTTCGGACGGCGTCGCGGCCGCGATGAAAGCGAGGACCCGTGCTGCGGTCCGTGGTCGGGGTTCCCGGCCACGGCGCAGGTCGAAGACAAAGCGCGGATCCCCCGCAAAATCGCGGCCGAAACGCGACGGCGTGATCCGCCGTCGGCGCAAGCACCGCTCCACCTCGAACAACAACGACGACATGATCCGCGCCTCCCGATTCGCTCTCCGGAAACCACGTTGAAAACTGAATTCCTACTTGTCTAGGTAAAAGACGATGTTTAGGTTAAGTTAAGAAATGATAGCGTGAGGATAAGATGGACAGCGTGACGATTCGCCAGCGCCTCGACGCGCTGATCATCGAACGCGGCGACGACTATGCGTCGCTGTCGCGGCTGCTCGGGCGCAATCCGACCTACGTGCAGCAGTTCGTCAAGCGGGGGGTGCCGCGGCGGCTTAGCGAAGATGACCGCCGCAAGCTCGCCGCGCACTATGGCATCGCCGAGCGCCTGCTCGGCGGTCCCGACGACCACGCCGGCCGCGCGGTGATGGCGCGGCCCGATCTCGCGACGGGCGGCGACTATGTCCTCATCCCCCAATTCGACATCGGCGCGTCGGCCGGCAACGGCCTCGAGCCCGGAGCCGAGAGCCCGCTGGCGACGCTCGCCTTCCAATCGACGTGGGTGCGCAGTGTCGCCAGCGGCCGGCCCGAGGCGCTGTCGGTGATCCAGGTCGAGGGTGATTCGATGCTGCCGACGCTCGCCGACGGCGACAATATCCTGGTCGACACCGACGACCGCGAACGCCTGCGCGACGGCATCTACGTGCTCCGCACCGACGACGCGCTGCTGGTCAAGCGGCTGAGCGTCAATCCCGCGACCAAGCGCCTGACTATCCGCAGCGACAACGACGCCTATCCGAGCTGGGACGACTGCGATCCGGGCGGTGTCGCGGTGATCGGCCGCGTCGTCTGGGTGGGGCGGCGGCTTGCCTGATCGTCCGCTTGCTGCGGCGCAGCGGTCGGCTATATCCGTCCGGTGATCCGCAAGGTTGCCGCATGACCTACACCGCCCCGCTGGCCGAGCAGCGCTTTGTCCTCGATACCGTTGCCGATCTCGCCGGTTTGGCCGCCATTCCCAGCTTCGCCGCGGCAACGCCCGATCTCGTCGATGCCGTCCTCGACGAGGCGGCCAAGCTGGCGCAGGACGTTTTCGCGCCGCTGAACGCTAGCGGCGACCGGGCCGGGGCGCGGCTGGCCGACGACGCCGTCGCACTGCCTGCCGGATTTGTCGACGCCTATGCGCGCTATATCGACGGCGGCTGGGCGGGGCTGGGGGCGGCAGCGCGGCACGGCGGGCAGGGGCTGCCGTTCGTGCTGGCTTGCGCGGTTCAGGAACAGCTGACGAGCGCGAACATGGCCTTCAGCCTGTGCATGATGCTGAGCCAAGGGGCGATCGAAGCGCTGCAGGCGCACGCAAGTAATGACTTGCAAGAAACCTATCTCACTCGTTTAATAACCGGCGAATGGACCGGGACGATGAACCTGACCGAGCCGCAGGCGGGGAGCGACGTCGGCGCGTTGCGGACCCGGGCGGTGCTGCACGGCGACGGGACATACCGGCTCAGTGGCAGCAAGATCTATATCACGTGGGGCGAGCACGACGCCGCCGCCAACATCGTCCACCTCGTCCTCGCCCGCCTGCCCGACGCGCCGCCGGGGACCAAGGGCATCTCGCTGTTCCTGTGCCCGAAGTTCCTGCCCGACGCCGCCGGAGCGTTCACCGTGCGCAACGACCTCCGCGCGGTCGGCGTCGAGCACAAGCTCGGCATCCACGCCTCGCCGACCTGCACGATGGCGTTTGGCGAGCGAAATCAATGCGTTGGCTTCCTTGTCGGCGCGGAAGGCGCTGGCATGAAGGCGATGTTCACCATGATGAACCATGCCCGGATCAACGTCGGCCTGCAGGGCGTCGCGATCGCCGAGCGTGCGTGTCAGGGCGCGGTCGCGTTTGCCCGCGAGCGCGTCCAGTCGGCGAAGTTCGGTGCCGGCGGTGCGCCGGTGCGGATTGTCGATCACGCCGATGTCCGCCGGATGCTGCTGACGATGAAGGCGACGACCGAGGCCGCGCGGGCGCTGACCTACTTTACCGCTGCCGCGGTCGACCGCGCCCACGCGACGCACGATCCGGCTGCCGGAGGCGATACCGAAGCCGCTGCCGCGGCGGGGCGCGCCGACCTGCTGACCCCGGTGACCAAGGCGTGGGCGACCGACTGCGGCGTCGAGATGGCGAGCCTCGGCATCCAGGTATTCGGCGGCATGGGCTATGTCGAGGAGACCGGCGTAGCGCAGCACCTGCGCGACGCGCGGATCGCCCCGATCTACGAGGGGACCAACGGCATCCAGGCGCTCGACCTCGTCGGGCGCAAGCTCGCGGCCGACGGCGGCACGTACTGGCGCGCGCTGTTCGCCGAGATGCGCCAGGATCTCCGCGACTTGCCGCCGAAGGGCGACCTCGGCCTGCTCCGCCCCTATCTCGACGATGCGCTGGCGGCGCTCGAGAGCGCGACGGTGTGGCTGACCGGGAACAGCGGTGAGCGCCTCGCCGACACCGCGGCGGGCGCGACGCCGTACCTGCGGATGTTCGGCATCACCATCGGCGGCTGGCTCCTCGCCCGGCAGGCGGTCGCGGCGCACGAACGCCTCGCCGCCGGAGCCGGCGACCCCGCCTTCCTCCGCGCCAAGATCGTCACCGCGCGCTTCTTCGCCGAGCAGATCGTGCCGCAGGCAACTGCGCTGCTCGGCCCGGTGACGCGCGGAGCCGAGCTGCTCTACGCCATCCCCGAGGCGGACCTCGCGGCGTGAGTGGCACCGGCGGGCACGCGGTAGGTTGCGACGACGCCGGTCCCGCCCCCGGCCACGATGGTCATGCCCACGCCGCGGCCGACGATTACGGGCGGGACCACCACGCCCCCGCCGCGCACGACCACGATCATCACGGCCACGGCGGCGGATTGTTCGGGCACGGGCACAGCCATGCGCCGCCGACCGATTTCGGCCGGGCCTTCGTCGCCGGCATCGTCCTTAATCTCGGCTTCGTCGCGGTCGAGACGGTGTACGGGATCGTCGCCAACTCGGTCGCGCTGCTCGCCGACGCGGGCCACAACCTGTCCGATGTCGCCGGGCTCGCCGCCGCGTGGGGCGCGACGCTGCTCGCCAGGCGCAGCGCGTCGCCGCGCTTCACCTACGGGATGCGCGGGTCGTCGATCCTCGCCGCGCTGTTCAACGCGATGCTGCTCCTCGTCGCGATCGGCGCGGTGGCGTGGGAGGCGGTCCAGCGCCTCGCCGATCCGCAGCCGGTCGCGGGCGGCCTCGTCATCGCCGTCGCCGCCGCCGGCATCGCGGTCAACGGCCTGACCGCGTGGCTGTTTTCGCGCGGCGACGGCGATCTCAACGTCCGCGCCGCGTTCGCCCACATGCTGTCCGACGCACTCGTTTCGGCCGGGGTTGTCGTCGCCGGCGGCGTGATCCTGTGGACTGGCTGGCTGTGGCTCGATCCCGTCGTCAGCCTGGTCGTCGGCGCGATCATCGTCGCCGGGACGTGGGGGCTGCTACGCGACTCGCTGACGATGGCGCTCCAGGGGGTGCCGCCGGGGGTCGAGCTCGACGCCGTCACCGCCCGCCTCGCCGCGCTGCCTGGAGTCGCGCAGGTCCACCACGTCCATATCTGGCCGGTGTCGACGACCGAGACGGCGCTGACCGCGCACCTGTTCTGCCCCGGCGGCCATCCCGGCGACGCCTTCCTCCGCGCGACGGCGCACCTGCTCGAACACGATTTCGCGATCCACCATGCGACGCTGCAGATCGAGCTGATCGACGGGTCGTGCGGGTGATTCGTTAACGGCATTCGTTAATTTTTCGACGGTAGCGACCCGCTGCCGCCGTGACGATTCCCGTGACCATCGCCGTGACGACAGCGCGGTGCGGCACGCCGCCTGCGCGGACACGCGCACCGCGTTCGCGTGACGCCTCACTAGCGCTGCCGTGGTGACCCGGCGGCACGGTCAGAGCGGCGGCAGCGACGCGAACAGGTCGGCATCGCCGACGGCGAGGAACGCGCCGTTGCGGTAGCCCGGCTTGCCGTAGGCAAAGTCGCGGCCCGACGGTCCGCGCATCGCCCCGCCGGCGGCGAGGAGGACGGCGTGGCCGGCGGCGGTGTCCCATTCCATCGTCGGGCCGTAGCGCGGGTAGACGTCGGCCGACCCTTCGGCGAGGCGGCAGAACTTGAGGCTCGACCCCGCCGGCTCGAGGTCGACGAGGCCGAGGATCGACAGGTATTCCTTGGTCGCGTCGTCGAGATGGCTGTGGCTGACGACGACGGTCGGCGGTGCGGCGGCGCGGCGCACGGCGATCCGCTCGGGTGCGGCGCCGGGGCGCTGACGGAAGGCTCCCGTCCCGGCGGAACCGGCCCAGAGGACTGCGTCGCGGGGGGACAGCACCAGCCCCAGCACCGGGCGGTCGTCCTCGACCAGCGCGACGTTGACCGAATAGGCGGCGCGGCCGGCGATGAAGTCGCGGGTGCCGTCGAGCGGATCGATCAGCCAGAAGCGCGCCGCCGGCAGCGGCCGGTGGCCGGCGGCATGGGCTTCCTCGGCGACGATCGGGGTGCCGGGGTCGAGTTCGGCGAGCGCGGCGACGATGATCGCCTCGGCCGCCTCGTCGGCGTCGGTCACCGGCGAGGCGTCGGCCTTGCCGCGCGCGACGATCCCGGCGGCGCGCACCGCCTCGATCGCCGCGCCGGCGGCACGGACGACGGGGACGAGGGCGTCGAGGAGGGTGGCGTGGGTCGGCATGCGCGTCTTATCGGCCGTTCGCCGTTCCGCGGGAAGCGCCCCTCCCCCGGGCCGCGGGCAAGCCCGCGTCCCTCGACCCCTCCCCGGCGGGGAGAGGTGGCGGCTACCTC
>CAHJWT010000129.1 GCA_903643075.1 Sphingomonadaceae bacterium
CGAAACGGCGGGGCGCGGGGGGGCCGACCTCGCTCGCCTGCGCAATACTGAGGTCGCCGCCGGCGTGGCTCCCGGCGTGCTCCGCCGGCTGGCGACGCTGCTCCCGGCCGACGGCCACGTCCTCGACGCGGTGGCGACGCGGCTGCGCCTGTCGAACGCCGACCGCAAGCGACTGGTCCTGACCGCGGGCCGCGGCGGCAGCCTTGCCGAGATCGCCTATCGCGACGGCCGCGACAGCGCGATCGATCGCGGTCTGCTGCGTGACGACAAGGACTTGCCCGCGTTCATGGCAACGTGGACCAAGCCGGTGTTCGCCGTCTCCGGCCGCGACCTGATCGCGCGCGGCGTGCCCGTCGGTCCCGAGGTCAGCCGCCGCCTGGGCGAGGTCGAGCGCGCGTGGATCGCCGCCGGCTTCCCCGTCGACCTCGGCCCAATCCTAAACGAGGTTCTCAACTGAAGCGGTTATCCCGCGGAAAACCTTGCGGTGGCAGCCGTCCCGTGCCGCCGCGCGGGCCGACCCACGGGCCGACGTCGGCTTCGGTCCGCGTCCGTCCGGTCGCGCCGCCCATCGGCCACGACAGCCCGTCGGCGCGGCGGAACGCGGTCGCGTCGGCCAGCCCGCCGTCGCGGTATTTCTGCAGCGCAACGCCCTGGCCGCGCGCCATCACCGGCACCTCGGCGAGCGCGACCAGCAGCAGCTTGCGGTTGTCGCCGATCAGCGCGAGGTAGTCGTCGGCGGGTCCGAGCGGGCGCACGACCCTGACCGTCGCCCCGGCACGTGGCGTCATCACCTGGCGTCCCTTGCGCGTTTCGGCGAGCAGGTCGTCGCCGGCGACGACGAAGCCGCGGCCGTCGCTCGCCGCGAGCACGTAGCGCGCGTCGGGGCGATGCGCGAAGACGGCGACGACGCCGACATCGCCGGCGAGGTCGACCATCAGCCGCACCGGCTCGCCGAACCCGCGGCCGCCGGGCAGGCGGTCGGCGGCGAGGGTGTAGCTCCGCCCGCTCGCCGCGATGACGACGATCCGGTCGGTCGACACCGCGTGGAAGGCGAAGCCGGGACCATCGCCCTCCTTGAACTTCAGCGCGTCGCCGGAAGCGAGCTCGGCGTGGCCCTTGAGCGCGCGGATCCACCCCTTGGCTGACAGGATCACCGTCACCGGCTCGCGCGGCAGCATCGCCTCGAACGCGACCGATGCGACGACTGGAGCCGACCCGATCTCGGTCCGCCGCGCGCCGAGCGCCGTGTCGGGACCGTAGCGCGCACGCAGTTTGCCGAGGTCGTCGCGCAGTCGGCGCCGCTGCGCGTCCGGCGAGGCCAGCAGCGCCCGCAGCTTCTTCGCTTCCGCCATCAGCGCCTTGTGCTCCTTGGTGATCTCGATTTCCTCGAGCCGCCGCAGCGCGCGCAGGCGGAGGTTGAGGATCGCCTCGGCCTGGCGTTCGCTCAGCGCGAAGCGGGTCATCAGCTCGGCCCGCGGATCGTCGTCCTCGCGAATGATGCGGATGACCTCGTCGATCGACAGGTACGCCTTAAGATAGCCGTCGAGCAGCTCGATCCGGTCGTCGATCTTCGCCAGCCGGAACCGCGTCCGCCGCGCCTTCACCTCGGTCTGGTGGTCGAGGAACGCCTGCAACACCTCGCGCAACGACATCACCCGCGGGACGCGGTCACGGTCGAGGACGTTCATGTTGAGCGGGAAGCGCGTCTCGAGATCGGTCAGGCGGAACAGGCTCTCCATCAGCACCGCCGCGTCGACCGTCCGCGCGCGCGGCTCGAGGACCAGCCGGATCGCGGCGTCGGATTCGTCGCGGATGTCGGCGAGGATCGGCAGCTTGCGATCGTTGATGAGCGCCGCAATGTCCTCAATCAGCTTGCCCTTCTGGATCTGGTACGGAATTTCGGTCACGACGATCTGCCAGCCGCCGCCGGGCAGCTTCTCCTCGGTCCACCGCGCACGCAGCCGGAAGCTGCCGCGTCCGGTCGCGTAGGCGGCGGCGAGCGCGGCGGCCGGCTCGACCAGCACGCCGCCGGTCGGAAAGTCGGGGCCCTTCACATGCTTCATCAGCGCTTCGACCGAAGCCGTTGGTTCGTCGAGAAGGTGCGTCGCGGCGTCGACGATCTCGGCGAGGTTGTGCGGCGGGATCGACGTCGCCATCCCCACCGCGATGCCGGCAGCGCCGTTGGCGAGGAGGTTGGGAAAGGCGGCGGGGAGGACCTCGGGCTCGCTCTCCTCGCCGTTGTACGTCTCGCGGAAGGCGACGCTGTCTTCGTCGAGCCCGTCCATCAGGTCGGCGGCGGCGGCGGTCAGCCGCGCCTCGGTGTAGCGCATCGCCGCGGCGTTATCGCCGTCGACGTTGCCGAAGTTGCCTTGCCCGTCGACCAGCGGATAGCGGAGCGCGAACCCCTGCGCGAGGCGGACGAGCGCGTCGTAGATGGAGGCGTCGCCATGCGGGTGGTACTTGCCCATCACGTCGCCGACGATCCGCGCGCATTTCTTGTAGCCGGTGGCAGGGTCGAGCCGCAGCAGCCGCATTCCCCACAGGATGCGGCGGTGGACCGGCTTCAGCCCGTCGCGGACATCGGGGAGCGACCGCGCGGTGATCGTCGACAGGGCGTAGACGAGATAGCGCTCGCTGAGCGCGTCGGCGAACGGCGTGTCGAGGATGCGTGGGTCGGCGGTGTCGGGCATGGCGCGGCGGTTAGCCGATGGCCCGCTGCGGCGCTAGGCGCGACAACCGGCGCGTTCTGCAACTCATTCGCGAAAGCGCTTGCCGTTGCTAATCACTTGCAATAGGCGCTCCGGCGAAGCTGGGCGGGGATGCCGATGTCGAATGCCAGAATGCCCGTGTCGCTGCGCCCGTCGTTCGATGCGCCGCGCCGGGTGCCGCTGCTCGCCGTGCCGCTCGCCGCCGCGCTCGTCGCCGTGGTTCCGGCCCACGCCGCCGATGCCGTCGACGCCGCCGCCGACGAGATCGTCGTCACCGGCACGCGCCAGGGCAATAACCCCTTCGCCGACCCTGCCGCGCCGTTCAAGGTCGACCGCTCGGCGTCGTCCAAGCTGACCGAGGACGTCGTCGACACGCCGAAGTCGATCACGATCATCCCCAAGGAGGTCATCGAGGCGCTCGGCGCATTGAGCTTCCGCGACCTCGCGCGGACCCAGCCCGGCGTCACCCTCGGCACTGGCGAGGGCGGCAACGCGTTCGGCGACCGCATCTTCATCCGCGGCTTCGACGCGCGCAACGACGTCTACGTCGACGGCCTGCGCGATCCCGGCGTCGGCAGCCGTGAGGTCTTCGCGCTCGAGCAGGTCGAGATCGTCAAGGGCCCGTCGTCGACCTACGGCGGCCGCGGCACCACCGGCGGCAGCGTCAACTTGGTCAGCAAGGCCCCGCAGAAGGACGACTTCTTCGTCGGCGAGGTCACCGGCGGCAGCGACGAGGCGCGGCGCTTCACCGGCGACCTCAACCGCAAGCTGAGCGACACCGTCGAGCTCCGCGTCAACGGCATGTTCACCGACGGCGACGTCGCCGGGCGCGGCTATACCCACAACACGCGGTGGGGCGTCGCCGGATCGCTCGCGTGGCAGCCGACGGCGGCCGTCAGCCTGATCGCCGACTACTACCACCTGACCGCCGACGGCCTGCCCGACTGGGGGGTGCCGTTCGACCCGCGGACGCAGCAGCCGTTCGCCGTGCCCCGGACGACGTTCTACGGCATCGTGCGCCGCGATTTCACCCATGGGGTCATGGATATCGGCACCGTCCGCGGCGAGTGGCGACCGACCGCGGGGCTCAAGCTGACGACGCGGACGCGCTACGGCAACTCGCTCAACAGCTACATCGCGACCGTCCCCGAAGCGCCGAACCTGACCGACCCCAATCCGGCCAACTGGACCGTCCGCGCCAACCCGCAGACGCGCAACGCCCGCACCGAGACGTGGGCCAACGCGACCGAGGCGACGGGCGAGTTCGACACCGGCCGCTTCCACCACAGCGTCGTCGCCGGGGTCGAGTTCGACCACGAGGATATCGTCAACCGGCCGTTCGCCTTCGCATCGTCCGAGAACTTCGGCGCGAACGTCGTCGCCGGGCCGATCATCCTCCAGAGAATCTTCGCGCCCGATCCGTACAACCCGGCGTACACGCTATTCCGCTCGCTGTCGGGGGCGCGGCAGGAGACGCTGACGACGACCAAAGCCGCGTACCTGCTCGACACGATCGATCTGACGCCGAAGATCAAGCTGAGCGGCGGCGTCCGCTTCGACGATTACATCGTGTCGTACGATTCGCTGACCGCGCTGCCGACGTCGGCGGCGCAGACCCGGTCGGTGCTGCGCAACCATTCGAGCTTCGTCAACTGGAACGCCGGGCTGACGTACAAGCCGGTCGAGCGCGGCACGGTCTACTTCGCCGCGTCGAGCTCATCGAACCCGAGCGGCGAGCAGAGCGATTCGGCCGGCGTCAGCTACGGCGGCCTCGGCCCGACGACGGTCAACCTCGATCCCGAGCGCAACTACAGCTACGAGGTCGGGGCCAAGTACGAGGCGGGGCCGGGCGGCCATCTCCTTCTGACCGCGGCGCTGTTCCGCACCGACAAGACCAACGGCCGGGTGACCAACCCGCTCAGTGGCACGTCGCAGGTCCTCGCCGGACAGCAGCGCGTCGAGGGCGTCGAACTCGACGCGAGCGGTAACCTCACCCCGCGCTGGGCGGTGTTCGGCGGCTACACCTACCTCGACGCCCGCGTTCTGCCGACGACCAACCCGACCGTCGCCGGCGGTCAGTTCCCCAACGTCGCCGAGCACAGCTTCGCACTGCTGTCGACCTACCGCGTGTTCGACCGCGTCACCGTCGGCGGCCAGGCGAACTACAACAGCGCCAAGTTCGGCGGAACGACGACCGCGCTGTCGTCGACGCTGCCCGGCTATTGGCGCTTCGACCTGACCGCGAAGGCGAGCATCACCAGCAAAGTCGAGCTCCAGGTCAATATTCTCAACCTGACCGACAAGGTCTACTACGACGCGATCTACCGCAGCGCGACGCCGTTCAGCTACATCGCGCCGGGCCGGTCGGCGCTGGCGACCCTGCGGTTCAAGATCTGAGCGTTCAGACTTGACGCTCCCCTCTCCCGGGCCGCGCTCCGCGCGTCTCTCGACCTCTCCCCGGTGGGGAGAGGTAGCCGTTACCTCTCCCCGCCGGGGACAGGTCGAGAGACGGCGCTTGCGCCGGCCCGGGAGAGGGGCACGCGGGGTCGATCAAGCGGCCGTCGCCGGCTAGGATGACGCCATGCTCCTCGTCATCCCCGACGTCCTCACCCGCGCCGAGGTCGCCGCCTGCGTCGCCGACCTGACCGCCGCCACCTGGGGCGACGGCCGCGTCACCGCCGGGCTGCAGTCGGCTCCGGTCAAGGACAACGAGCAGCTCGCTGAAGGCTCGCCGGTCGCGCGGGCGTGGGGCGACCGCGTCCTCGACGCGCTCGGGGCGAGCGAGCTGTTCGTCGCCGCGGCGCTGCCGCACCGGACCTTCCCGCCGCTATTTAACCGCTACGCCGGCGGCAGCTCGTTCGGCACCCACATCGACAACGCGATCCGCCCGGTCCGCGGCACGTCGATCAAGCTGCGCACCGACCTGTCGGCGACGCTGTTCCTCAGCGACCCCGACAGCTACGACGGCGGCGAGCTGATCGTTGAGGGGACCAGCGGCGGCCAAAGCGTCAAGCTGCCGGCGGGACACCTCGTCCTCTACCCGGCGTCGAGCCTCCACCAGGTCACCCGCGTCACCCGCGGCGTCCGGCTGGCGTGCTTCTTCTGGGTCCAGTCGATGGTCCGCGACGACGGCGCCCGCGCGCTGCTGTTCGACCTCGACCGCACGATCCAGCGCCTCGCCGCGCGCGACGGGCTCGGCGATGCCGAGGTCGTCGCCCTGACCGGCATCTACCACAACCTGATCCGCCGCTGGGCGGAAAGCTGAGGCCGGCGGGGTCCATCCCGGCGTCGCCGCCGAAGGCGCTTATCACTCGCCAAGCCGAGCCGCGCGCCAGCAGCCAACATTACTTCTTTTCGCGGCTTCGCGGCTTCGCGTGACCGTCTTCTGCCTTGGTTCTCCGGAGTCAAACGGGCTCACGCGAAGCCGCGAAGGCGCGAAAAGAAGGAAATGACGAGCCTATCGCTCAGGATCGGGTTTCGCCCGGGGCGAAGTCGATCATCTGCCGCCGTGCCGGGAGCAGCTCGGCGGCTCGGCCGGTCAGCGCGCTTCGCTCGAGGAACCAGCCGGTCGTCCGCAGCCCCGCCGCCACGTCGGCCGCCGTCGCCGGGCCGCCGGCAACGAGGAAGGCGGGGAGGGGCAGGAGTTTCGTCGCGTAGGGCGCGCCCGCTACCCGCCCGACGGCGTGGCTCGACTTCGGACTGACGAAGGCGAGGTCGGCGGTCGCGGCGGCCTCGCCGGTCGCGGCGCAGGTCGACAGGTCGAGCCCGAAGCCGAGTTCGGCGAGGAGGAGCAGCTCGAAGCGGGCGACGCCGGCGAGCCACTCGTGCGGCGCGGTCGCCGCCGCCATCGCGTCGAGGACGCCGTCGAGCGCCGCGAACAGCCGCGGGCAGGGAACGCCCTCGTCGAGGACGGTCGCGACGAGCGCCGCCAGGTACCCGAGCCCCGCGGCGGTCTCGCGCGTCGTCGCCAGCGCGGTGCGCGAGCGGGTCAGCTCGACGGTCGACGCCGGGAGCGTCGTCGCCGCGCGCGACCGCAGCCGGACGGCGACGCCGTTGCCCGGCTGGAGCACCGGGCGGTTGGCGCGCGACCGGCCCCCGGCGACATACCCGGCGGCGAGGCCATGGGTCTCGGTCAGGAAGCGCACCACCGCACCGTGCTCGCCGTGCGGCCGGACGGCGACGACGATGGCCGGAGCGGCAAGGTCCATCGCGGCAAGATAGGCGGACGCGGCGGCGGCCGCCATGGCGCGACGCGG
>CAHJWT010000130.1 GCA_903643075.1 Sphingomonadaceae bacterium
CCCCGCCGTCACCGGAGCCGACTGGCGCGCGCCGAACTGCGCGCCCGGCGTGCCGAGCAGCGATGCCGCGGCGGCGGCGGGGTTGGCCACGTTTGCCGGCGCGACGAAGGTCGACGCCGCCGGCGGCGCGACGTGGTCGCTGGCAAGCGAAGCCTGGACGATCTTCGACGGGTTGGCCGGCGGCTCGCCCTTCTCGATCGCGTCGACGTAGTCCATGCCCGTCGTCACGCGGCCCCACACGGTATAGTTGCGGTCGAGCTTCAGCGACGGCGACAGGACGATATAGAACTGGCTGTTGGCGGTGTCGGCCTCGCCGGCGCGCGCCATCGCCACCGCGCCGCGGACATGCGGCAGGTCGTTGAACTCAGGCTTGAGATTCGGCAGCTTCGAGCCGCCGGTGCCGGTGCCGGTCGGGTCGCCGCCCTGCGCCATGAAACCATCGATGACGCGGTGGAAGATCGTGCCGTCGTAGAAATGGTCGTGGACCAGCGTCTTGATCCGCGCCACGTGGTTCGGCGCGATGTCGGGGCGCATCGCGATCGTCACCCGGCCGCCGGTCGACAGGTCGAGGACGAGGGTGTTGTCCGGTGTCAGCGGCGGGGCCGGCGGCGGGGCCTTGACCTGCGCGAGCGCGGTCCCGCCGACCAGCACCGCCGCCATCGCCGCCAGCCACGTCCGCATGATCGTCCCCACCGTCGCCATCCCCCTGCCCTATCCGCCGGGGGCTGTCACGTCGGTTAACGGCGCGCGCGGGTCAGCGACGCGGGCGAGGACGTCGGCGGCGATCCGCGGGGTGACGAACTTGCGGATGTCGCCGCCGTAGACCGCGATCTCCTTGACCAGCCGCGACGCGATCGGCTGGAGCGCGACGTCGGCCATCAGGAAAACCGTCTCGATCCGTGCGTTCAACTGTTGGTTCATGCCGGCCATCTGGTATTCGTACTCGAAGTCCGACACCGCGCGGAGGCCGCGCAGGATGATCTGGGCACCCTCCGCCTCGGCGAACTTCATCAGCAGCGCGTCGAAGGCGACGACGCCGACCGCGTCGCCGAGATCGGCGGTCTCGCGCCGGACCTGCGCCACGCGTTCGTCGAGGGCGAACATCGGCGACTTGGCGGGATTTGTCGACACCCCGATGATCAGCTTGTCGACCAGCTTCGCCCCGCGCCGGATGATGTCCATGTGCCCGAGCGTGACGGGGTCGAAGGTGCCGGGATAGACGCCGATCCGCACTCCTAGAACTCGCGCTCGATCGCGAAGCGGGCGATGGCGCGGAGGAGATCGGCCTCGGCACCGTACCCGTGGAGGTGGTCGATCGCCTGGTCGATCAGCATCGCCGCCTGGGTCTTCGCGCGGTCGACGCCGAGGAGCGAGACGAAGGTCGCCTTGCCCTGCTCGGCGTCCTTGTGGACCGCCTTGCCGGTCTTGCCGGCGTCACCCTCGACGTCTAGGAGGTCGTCGGCGATCTGGAAGGCGAGGCCGAGGTCGCGCGCATAGCCGCGCAGGGGGGTCCGCGCCTGCTCGGGGATGCGGCCCATGATCGCGCCCGCCTCAAGGCAGAAGCCGATCAGCGCGCCGGTCTTCAACTGTTGCAGCCGGGTCGTCTCACCGAGATCGAAGTCGTTCTCCGTCGCGGCGAGGTCCATCATCTGGCCTCCGGCCATTCCCGCCGGGCCGCTGGCACGGGCGAGCTCGAGGACCAGTTCGGCACGCGCGGCGGGGTCGCCGTGCGTGGCGGGATCGGCGAGGACCTCGAAGGCGAGCGCGTGGAGCGAATCGCCGGCGAGGACCGCCGTCGCCTCGTCGAACGCCTTGTGGACGGTCGGCTTGCCGCGGCGGAGGTCGTCGTCGTCCATGCACGGCAGGTCGTCGTGGATCAGCGAATAGACGTGGACGCACTCGATCGCGACGGCGACCCGGAGCGCGCGCTCGCGGTCGACGTGGAACAGGTCGCAACTCGCGACGACGAGGAGCGGCCGCATCCGCTTGCCGCCGCCGATGACCGCGTGGCGCATGCCCTTGAACAGCCGCGCGCGGCCGTCGGTCGGCACCGGAAGCAGCCGATCGAAGCGCTGGTCCATCGCCGTGCCGATCGCGTCGAGCGCCGGCTTGAGGCTGTTCGACGGGCGCATCATGACTTCAGCCCGCATCGAAAGGGGTGACCCCCGCCGCGCGGCCATCGCTGCCGACGACGATCGCCTCGATCCGCGCCGCCGCGCCGGCGAGCTTGCCCTCGCAATGCTGCTTCAACCGTTGCCCCTCGGTGTAGAGATCGATCGATTCTTCGAGCGTCGCGTCGCCGGCCTCGAGGCGATGGACGATCTTTTCCAGCCGTGCGAGCGCGACCTCGAAGCTGAGCGCAGGTTCGTCGGACGCGGAGTCGATCACGCCGCGGTTGTGAACGGACGGCGGGGGAGGGTCAAGCGGGCGGCGTGGTGCGACATTAGTGCCGGTGATCCTCCCCGCCCCGCGAGGAGGTGACGCCGAGCGCCGGCGGGGCAGTCGGGCGGCGAGTGGCCCGAGGCCTTTGGCTCGACCACCCCTTCGTCACCGCTACGCGGTGCCACCTCCCCGCGAGCGGGGAGGATCAGATCAACGCCTGAAAAGCGCGTCACCCTGCTGCTGCGCCGTGCCGACCTCCGGGGGCGGGCCGTGCTCGGCAAGGTGCGCGGCGGCGACGCGCTCGGCGTGGAGCTGCTCGATCAGCCGGGCGCGTTCGCTGACGATCTTGCCGTCGTCGACGTCGGTGTCGACCCCCGCCTTCTTCGCCGCGGCGATGACCAGCGCGTCCAATTCGCGCTGGGGGCACAGGCCGAGCGTGACCGGATCCTTCGGACTGATGTTGGCCATGTTCCAATGGCTCTTGTCGCGGATCGCGGCGATCGTCGTCTTGGTCGTGCCGATCAGCTTAGCGATCTGGTTGTCGGTCACCTCGGGGTGGTTGCGGACGATCCACGCGATGCCATCGGGCTTGTCCTGGCGCAGGCTGACCGGCGTGTAGCGCGGGCCTTTCGTGCGCCGGTCCTGCTCGGGCTGCTTCTCCAGCACGAGCCGCGCCTTGGGGTCGGCGGCGACGCGGTCGATCTCGGCTTGGGTCAGCTCGCCCGAGCGGATCGGATCGCGTCCGGTCAGCTTGGTCGCGGCGGTGTCGTCGGCGATCGCCTGAATCTCGAGGATGTGGAGGCCACAGAAGATTGCGATCTGCTCGAAGGTCAGCGCGGTGTTGTCGACGAGCCACGCCGCCGTCGCGTGCGCCATGAGGGGGGTGGTCGGTGCGCTCATCGTAGCCTCGCGAATAAAGAAAGGGCCGCCCCTCGCGGAGCGGCCATGTGACACGGCGATGTAGGCGCGGTAGGCGAACGGTTCAACAACGACTTGGCCGTATTCGATGAATTCTCCTGCGCGATGATTTCCCGCGACGACGCGCTCGCCCACGATGCCGCCGACGGCCTCGCCTTCGCCCGCGCGCGCTTCAGCCTGCCGGCCGGAACGATCTACCTCGACGGCAACTCGCTGGGCGCGTTGCCCCGGCGAACCGCGGCGCGGATCGCGGCCACCGTGACGCGCGAGTGGGGGGAACGGCTGATCGGGTCGTGGCACGACGCCGGGGATGGGCACGGCTGGGTCGATACCCCGGCGCGGATCGGTGCGAAGATCGCGCGGCTGGTCGGCGCGGCGGCCGACGAGGTCATCGTCGCCGACTCGGTCTCGGTCAACGTGTTCAAGCTCGCCGCCGCGGCGCTTGCCCTGCGGCCGGGGCGGCGGACGATCGTGACCGCGGCGGACGATTTTCCGACCGATGCCTATGTCCTCGACGGCTTGGCGCGATTGGCTGGGGCCGAACTGCGTGTCGCCGCCGACCCGCTTGCTGCGCTCGACGGCAGCGTCGCACTGCTGTGGCTGACGCAGACGCACTACCGCACCGGCGCGGTCCGCGACCTCGCCGCAACGACCGCCGCCGCCCACGCCGCGGGCGCGGTCATGGGATGGGATCTGAGCCACAGCACCGGGGCGATCGAGGTCGACCTGACCGCGGCGAATGCAGACCTTGCGACGGGGTGCGGCTACAAGTTCCTCAACGGCGGCCCCGGCGCACCGGCGTTCGCCTATGCCGCGCGGCAACACCATGCGGCGCTCGTCCAGCCGCTGAGCGGCTGGTTCGGCCACGCCGCGCCGTTCGCCTTCAAGGAGCGGTTTCGCCCTGCCGACGGCGTCGCGCGGCTGCTGTCGGGCACGCCGGGCATCCTCGGCCTGGCGGCACTGGCGAGCGGCGTCGCGACCTTCGATGGAGTCGACATGGCGGCAGCGGCAGCGAAGTCGCACGCACTCGGCGACCTGCTGATCGCCCTGGTCGAGGAACGCTGCCCTCAGGTCGGCATCGCCTGCCCGCGGACGGGGCGCGGCGCGCAGGTCAGCCTGTCGCACCCCGATGCCGAAGCGCTGACGCAAACGCTGATCGCCCGCGGCATCGTCGGCGACTTCCGTCCGCCCGACGTGCTGCGGCTGGGGCTGCCGGCACTCTATACGCGCTTCGTCGATGTGTGGGACGCGGTCGAGGTTCTGGCGGCGGTGCTCGCGGCCTGATCCTCCCCGCGAGCAAGGAGGATCAGGCCACCGTCAGCACGATCTTCCCGACATGGTCGCCCGCCTCCATCCGGCGGTGGGCAGCGGCGGCATCGGCCAGCGGGAAGGTCATGTCGCTGACCGCGCGAAGCTTGCCGGCGGCGAACAACGGCCAGACCTTCGTCTCCAGCGTCGCGGCGACCTCGGCCTTGAACGCGGCCGAGCGCGGCCGCAGCGCGGAGCCGGTCAGCGTCAGCCGACGGCGCATCACCGCGCTGAAGTCGACCTCGGCGCGCGGTCCGCGCTGGAAGGCGATCGAGACGTGGCGGCCATCGTCGGCGAGGCACGCGAGATTACGCGGGATATAGTCGCCGCCGACCATGTCGAGGACGACATCGACCCCCCTGCCCCCGGTGATCCCAGCGACCTTGTCGACGAAGTCGCCCGCCTTGTAATCGATCGCGTAGTCGGCCCCGAGCCCGCGCGCCGCGGCGCATTTGTCGGCCGAGCCGGCGGTGACGATAACCTTCAACCCGAACGCCTTGCCGAGCAGGATTGCGGTCGTGCCGATGCCGCTGGTCCCGCCATGGACGAGGATCGTCTCGCCGGCCTTGGCACGACCGCGCTCGAACACGTTCGGCCAGACGGTGAAGTAGGTCTCGGGCAGGCCGGCGGCGGCGGCGATGTCGAGCCCGTCGGGGATCGGCAGGCACTGTGCCGCCGGCGCCGCGCAGTATTCGGCATAGCCGCCGCCGGTCACCAGCGCGCAGACGTGATCGCCCACCTGCCACCGCCCCGCGCCGACGACGACCTCGCCGGCGACTTCGAGTCCCATGATCGACGGCGCGCCCGGCGGCATCGGGTAGAAGCCGAGCCGCTGGAGGACGTCGGGCCGGTTAACCCCGGCGGCGTGGACGCGGATCAGCACCTCGCCCGGCCCCGGCCGCGGCACCGGCCGTTCGACCGGCACGAGCACCTCCGGGCCGCCGGGCCGGTCGGGGTCGATCGCGGTCATCGTCGTGGGGATGGTCATGGCCGCGATATTGACTCGCACGGCGCGCGGGTCAACGTCGGCCGCATGGAGGACGACCTGCCGCGACCCAAGCTCGATGACACCGTCGTCGCGTTGGCGCGGCAGGACCTCGACCGCCTGTCGGTCGGCGAACTCGACGAGCGCATCGCGGCACTGGAAGCCGAACTGAGCCGCACCCGGGCCAAGCGCGCCGGCGCGGCGAGCTTCCGCTCGGCCGCAGACGCGCTGTTCAGACGTTAGATCGGCGCGCTCGGCAGTGCCGCCGCGGCGACGATCTTGCGCGCCAGCCCGTCACCGCTGCCGAACACGATCCACAGCGGGGCCCCCGCCGCCGCGCCGAGCACGGTCAGCACGGCGAGCGTCCCGCCGAACAGCGCGATCATCGCCGTCGCGCCACCGACCGCCGCCTTCTCGGCGGTGCTGCGCTCGTCCCACGCGTTGCGCTTGATCGCGTCGCCCAACCGCTGGATCAGCGGCCACGCGGACTTGCCGTCGATCGTCGCGGCGAGCGCCGAGCGCGCCTTGCCAAAGCCGTCTTCGGTATCGTCGCGGATCGCGAGCAGGCGGCCGGCCCACGCGGCGAGCGCGGCGCGCTGCTCGGGGGTCGCGCCTTCGGCCAGTTCGGCCGCAACGCGGTCTTCGATGTCGCTCATCCTCGTTCTCCCTTCACCCGGCGGAATAGCACGGCACGGGGTTGCGCGCGACTGACGCTAACGTAAACTGCGGCCAACGCCTCCGGGGAGAGACATGGACTTCGACTTTTCCGACGACGCCAAGGCGTTGCGCGAGACCGCGCGCGCTGTGCTGGCCGAACACGCCGGGCCGGCTGCGACGCGCGCGAGCATGAACGGCACGGCGGCGTTCGACACGGCGCTATGGCGGCGGGTGGTCGACCTCGGCTGGACGGCGGCGCGCGTTCCGGAAGCGCTCGGCGGCGTCGGGATGAGCGCCGAGGCGGCGTGCGTGCTGGCCGAAGAGGCGGGGCGGTCACTCGCGCCAATCCCGCTCGCCCAGACGCTGGCCGCGACCGAGGCGCTGCTCGCCCTCGGCTCGGCCGAACAGCAGGCGCAGTGGCTGCCGGGAATCGCCGACGGGTCGGTCGTCGCGGTGACCGGCTGGGCCGAGGCAACCGGCTCGCCGGCGGTGGCAGCGATGCGCTTCGCCGGCGGTGCGCTGACCGGGACCAAATCGCCGATCGCCGACCTCGCCGCGGCGACGCTGGCAATCGTCAGCGCGGCCGGCCCCGACGGCGTCGGGCTCTACCTCGTCGACCTCGCCGGCCCCGGCGTC
>CAHJWT010000131.1 GCA_903643075.1 Sphingomonadaceae bacterium
CGGCCGTGACGAGGTCCACGCCGCGTGGCGGCAGACGATCGCGGCGGTCCACCCCGACCGCGGCGGCAGCAGCGACCTTGCCGCGCAGGCGACGGCGGCGCGGGACTTGCTGCTGCGGGGGTAGCGCGAAATGACGAACGCTTGACCCGACGCTGTCATCCCGGCGCAGGCCGGGACCCATCAACTCCAACGTTTGAGTTGATGGGTCCCGGCCTGCGCCGGGATGACACTTCATTCCGACCTGGCGTGTCCGCCCGTCAGTTATTCACCGCCGCGATCGTCGCCTTCGCCTGCCCCTTCTCGAACAGCATGGTGATCAACGGCAGCGAGAACAGGTGGGCGTAGATCAGCCCCATCATCCCGCTCTGGACCATCTTGCGCGCCTGATCGCCGCGCAGCGCCTGCAGCTTCTCCTCGGCAACCATGCGGAAGCCGCGGTAGACGACGGGATCGCGGTTCGGCTGCTGGATCGTCACCTCGCCATCGGTCAGCAGGTCGAGCTTGTTCATTTCGTCCATGAAGCCGCGGGTACGCGCGACCGCCTGCTCGAAGCTGCCGCAGAAATCGAGGATGCGGTCGGTCGTCGCCGTCTTGGCGTCGCCGTCGAACAGCTTATCCCCGCCGTCGGGCGTGACGATGCCCGAGGTGTCGTCGAAGCACAGCGACAGCTCGGTTGCCTCCGGCCCGAGCTTGGCGAGCATGAACGGATAGCGACGCACGAAGGCGGGGAGATACGCGCCCTCCTCCCACTTGCCGACGTCGTCGACGAACAGGTTGAGGCCGTCGACCAAACTAAGCAGCACGAGCGGCGCGGGCTGGTCGCCGACACCGAAGACGATCGGAAAAGTGCGCTGGGCGACGGCGAATTCGTCGACCGTAACCGGGATGGCGTGGGTGACGCGGGTGAAATTAAGGTTGTCCTGCGGCACGAGGCCGTGGTTCGGATGGAACTGCGTCGAGATCGGCACGATCGACTTGTAGAACAGCGGCAACTGCGACGCGGGGACCGAGGCCATCTGACAATTTCTTTCGGGCGGGCGGTCCCCCCTCGGGTCCGCGGACAGGCGCCTGTTACGGACGGCGGCGCGGCCGCGCAAGCGGCTCGCCGGTCGATTGACCCCGCCCGGTTACGACGGCAGGTTCACATGGCGTTCAACCGTCGGCCACGACGAAGCGGCGACAGGCGTTCGAGGCGACAGTGGTGGTTGTGCGGCGTATCCTGATCGGCATGGTCGGCGTAATCGTCCTTGGCGGGGCGGCACCCGTGTTCGACCGCGCGGTCGACCGCGTTCACGCCCGCCCCGGCCAGGGCGGCGGCGCGGCCAGTCAGCGCGACCGGTTGGCGCGGACGCGGTGCGTCGGCATCGACCACGTCGCCGGCGCGGTCGTGTTCGGCGACCGCGCGGTCGAGATGACGATGACCGACCACAGCCGGTGGCGGATGTCGTTTGACGCGGCGTGCCCCGCGCTCGGCTTCTACCAGGGCTTCTACTACCGCCGCGCCGTCGCCGGGCGGCTGTGCGCCGGGCGCGATGCGGTCATCTCGCGCGCTGGCGGGACGTGCCCGATCACCTCGATCGTCGCCGTCCGCCGCTGACCGCGGGCAGCGCGGTGTGGCAAATCCGCAACGGTCGATCCCCCGTCGTCGTTCGTTAACCGAATTGCTTACTGCGATGCGTGGACAAGGCACATCCCTCCGGTTCACATGAGCGTCAACCATCGGCGAACCAACGCCGACGCTCGTGTCCTGGGGAGAAGACCATGCGTTTGACCGCCGCTTCGCGGACCGCCCTGTCGGGCGTTTCGCTCCTTGCCATCCTGGCTGCCGCGCCGGCTTCCGCGCAAAGCGCGGCCAACGCGCCGGCCAATCCCGGCCAGATCGCGACCGCACCAGAGGCCGGCAGCGGCGGCTACAATGCTCTCGACGAGATCGTCGTCACCGCGCAGCGGACGTCGCAGAGCCTGCAGGACGTGCCGATCGCGGTCAGCGCCTTCACCGCCCAGGCGCTCGCTGCGCAGCAGATCAACAACTCGTCCGACCTCCAGCTGACGCTGCCCAATATCACCTTCACCAAGGGCAACTTCACCAGCGGCAATTTCACCATCCGCGGCGTCGGCGACCTGTGCGTCGGTGTGACGTGCGATTCGGCGACTGCGATCCACATCAACGACCTGCCGCTGTTCGGCACGCGCATCTTCGAAACCGACTATTTCGACCTCGAGCGGGTCGAGGTCCTGCGCGGGCCGCAGGGCACCCTGTTCGGCCGCAACGCGACCGCCGGCGTCGTCAACTTCATCACCGCCAAGCCCGACCTGAAGGGCCTCCACGCCGCCGTCGAGGGGGAGTACGGCAACTATAACGATTACCGGGTCAAGGGCATGGTCAACGTGCCACTGACCGACACGCTCGGCATCCGTCTCGCCGGCACCTACCTCAACCGCGACGGCTATACTCAGAACCTCTATAATAACACACGGATCGACGGCCGCGACGAATACGCCGGCCGCGCCTCGCTCCGCTGGCGCCCCGAGCCGAACACCACCGTTGACCTGATGGGCTATTACTTCCACGAGAAGGATAACCGCCTGCGCAACCAGAAGCAGCAGTGCGAGCGCGACCCGACCGGCGTCCTCGGCTGCCTGCCCGGCGGCCTGACGACGGCGAGCGGCCAGAACGGCGTGACCAACGCCAACGCAACGCTCGCGAGCCTCTTCGCATCGCAGCAGTTCCTTGGCTCGCCGGCGATCTTCGGCGCGCTCGCGCCGGCGCTCAAGCCGCTCGCGATCGCCAACCTCTATGGTCCCGACGCCTATACCGGCGCGATTAACCCGCAGGATCCGCGGCAGGTCTATACCGCCTACCAGCCGCGCTACTTCGCCGACGAGATCAACGCGACGATCAAGATCGAGCACGACTTTGGGAAGTTCAAGGTCGACGTGTCAGGGTTGTATCAGCGCAATACGGTCGACTCGAGCCAGGACTATGATCTCGCGCTCAACAACGCCGCGGGTTTCGTTCCCGGCCTGACCGTCGCCTCGATCTATGCCCAGGGTGGCGCGGGGGCGCTCAGTCCGGGGCTGGCCCCGTTCGCCGCCGGGCTGTCGCAGATCAAGCCCGCCGTCGCCGCGCTGATCCCCAACGGGCCGAACGGACCGTACTGCACGTCCTCGGTCTACGACACGACCGGGACGGGCGCGTTTGGCGGCCGCTCGATCTGCGGCGCGATCCCGCTCAACTTCGACCGCTCGGTCCAGCGAAACTATGGCTACACCGGCGAAGCGATCGTGACGACGCAGTTCTCAGGCAAGCTCAACTTCCTGTTCGGCGGCATCTACAACAGCTTCATCACCACCGAGAACAGCTACTACGTCAACGCCTTCGGCCTCGACTACGGCTCGGCGGTGCTCGGCCTCGCCGGCACGCTCGGCCAGCAGCTCGCCGGGAACCCGACCTTCCCCGACAGCTACCGCGCGTCGCCGTACTACCGCAACAATACCGCGCGGTATAAGCTCGATTCGTACGGCATCTTCGGCGAGGCCTACCTCCAGGCGACCGACAGGCTGAAGCTGACCGTCGGCGTCCGCTACAACAATGACCAGAAGACGGTCACCGCGCGCACGACGCTGTTCTCCGATGCGCAGGGCAATGCTGTCCTCCTGCCGTACGGGTCGACCAACATCACCCAGGCGAACAACTTCGGCAATCTCGACTTCGATTCGGTCAACGCCGGTAACCAGGCGTTCCAGACCGGCAAGGTCGGTTTCTCGGAAGTCACCGGCCGCGCGGTCATCGATTACAAGATCACCGACGAGAACCTGCTCTACGCGTCGTATTCGCGTGGCTACAAGTCGGGCGGCATCAATCCGCCGCTGTCGCCGGGAGCCGGCGTGCCGGTGTCGTTCACGCCCGAGTTCATCGACTCCTTCGAGGTCGGCTCCAAGAACACCTTCCTCGACGGCCGCCTGCGCCTGAACGTCGCGGCGTTCTACTACAAGTACAAGGGCCTGCAGATCAGCCGGATCGTCCAGCGGACCGCGGTCAACGACAACATCAACGCCGACATCTACGGGCTCGAAGCCGATGCGATCGTCCAGCCGATCCGCGCCTTCGCGGTCAATGTCGGTTTCAGCTATCTGAAGACGCGCGTCTCGGGCGACGCCTTCTTCGCCAACCCGCGCGATCCGAGCGGCGGCCGGGGCGACGCGGTGATCATCAAGGACATCACTACCGCCGCCAACTGCGCCGTCGTGCCGACAGTCGCGGGCAACGCGGCCGGGGTCCAGGCCTATGTCACAGCGATCAACGGCGGCATCGGGCTCAATGGGCCGACGCCCTTCCCCGCGAACAGCGGCATCCAGGGCAACACGACCGGAGCGTTCGGCATCTGCTCGGCACTCGCGTCGAATGCGGCAACCGTCGGGGCGCTGTTCGGCGGCGTCAGCGTCGCCAATGATGGGGTCAGGGTCAACGTCCGCGGCAACCAGCTGCCGCAGTCGCCGAAGTTCAAGGCGTCGGCGGGTGCCCAGTACACGATCGACTTCGGCCACGACATCAACATCGTCCCGCGCTTCGACATCGCGCTGACCGGCAACAGCACCGGGAGCATCTTCAACGACGCGCCCGACCGCATCCCGGCCTATTACATCATGAACGCGCAGGTCCAGTTGAACGGGAAGGACGACCGCTACTTCATCCGCGGCTTCATCCAGAACATCGCCAACAACAACGCGACGACCGGCCTCTACGTCACCGACCAGTCGTCGGGGCTGTTTACGAACATCTTCACCCTCGAACCGCGCCGCTACGGCATCGCCGCCGGCGTCAAGTTCTAGGGGTTCGCCTGACGGGGAGGGCAAGGGCGGGGAGCGATCCCCGCCCTTTTCTTTTTTTCCTGTCGCGCGCACATTACGGTAATGGAGACCGTCAGGGCGACGCGCGCGACCGGTCGCTGGACCTTTGAGGATTATTTCGCGTGGGAGGCCGAACAGCCGACCCGCCACGAATTTATCGACGGCGAGGTCTATGCGATGACCGGCGGCTCGCTCCGCCATTCGCGGGTTATCGTTAATGTGATCACGTCGTTGAAAACGGCATTGCGGGGTCGTCCCTGCACCTTGTTCAACGGCGACGCCAAGCTGTCGGTCGTCGCCACGGGCAACAGCTTCTACCCCGATGCCCTGGTCTGCTGCGACCCCGCCGCCATGCAGGAGCGCGGCGTGATCACCGACGCGACGGTCGTCGTCGAGGTCCTCAGCCCGTCAACCGCGACCTACAACCTGAAGGGCAAATTTGCCGAGTACCGGCAACTGCCGAGCCTGCGCCATTATCTGGTGGTCGACCCCGAGGCCCTGACCTTCCAGCATTTTGCGCAGGTCGACGGTTCGTGGCGGCTGATCGAAGCCGAGGACGGTATCGACCTGTCGGCGATCGGCGTCTTTGTGCTGTCGTCGGAGTTATTCGACGATGTCGGCGACCCGTTGCCGGCGATCGGTCGACCGGACACGATGCTCCCGCGCGATTGACATTCGCCGCTAAGTTTGCGCAAGCGCACCACGGACCGCCCGCCGCACGATCGTCGTCGCCCGCGCCGTCGTCCGATTAGGACCTGCATGAGCTTCGAAGCACTCGGCCTGTCGGAGGAATTGCTCCGCGCGGTCGACGACAGCGGCTACACGACCCCCTCGCCGATCCAGGCGAGCGCGATCCCGAGCGTCCTGATGGGGCGCGACATCATCGGCGTCGCCCAGACCGGCACCGGCAAGACGGCGTCGTTCGTCCTCCCGATGATCGACATCCTCAGCCAAGGCCGCAGCCGGGCGCGGATGCCGCGGTCGCTGATCCTCGAACCGACGCGCGAACTGGCGCAGCAGGTCAGCGAGAACTTCGTCAAGTACGGCAAGTACCATAAGCTCTCGATGGCGCTGCTCATCGGCGGGGTGCAGATGGGCGACCAGGTCGCCGCGCTCGAAAAGGGCGTCGACGTCCTCATCGCCACGCCCGGCCGGCTGATGGACCTGTTTGGCCGCGGCAAGATCCTGCTGACCGCATGCGGGCTGCTGGTGATCGACGAGGCCGACCGGATGCTCGACATGGGGTTCATCCCCGACATCGAGGAGATCTGCACCAAGCTCCCCGCGGTCCGCCAGACGCTGCTGTTCTCGGCGACGATGCCGGGTCCGATCAAGAAGCTCGCCGACCGCTTCATGGTCGACCCCAAGCAGATCGAGGTCGCGCGGCCGGCGACGACCAGCGCCCTGATCGCCCAGTTCGTCGTTGAGACGACCAGTCGCGGCAAGCGTGCGACGCTGCGCAAGCTCCTCGCCGATCCCGAGGTCAAGAACGCGATCGTTTTCTGCAACCGCAAGAAGGACGTCCGCGAGTTGGCCGACGTCCTCAAGAAGGCGGGGCTTCCGGCCGGGCAGATTCACGGCGACATGGAGCAGGCCGACCGCATCCGCGAGCTCGACCGCTTCAAGTCGGGGGCGATCCTCGTCCTCGTCGCGTCCGACGTCGCCGCGCGCGGGCTCGACGTGCCCGGCGTCAGCCACGTGATCAACTACGACGTGCCGCACCACGCCGAGGACTATGTCCACCGCATCGGCCGGACCGGCCGGGCCGGGCTGACCGGCATCGCGTACACGCTGTTCACCCCCGAGGAGGCCGACAACCTCGCCGAGGTCGAGAAGCTGATCGGCCATCAGGTCCCGCGCCACGGGGCGACCGCCGCCGTGCCCGACGAGATCGAGGACGCCGCCGAAGTCGTCGCTGTGCCGGTCGACGCACTGCCCCCGGCCGAGGCGGCGCACGACGTCGACGCCGCCGAACCTGCGCGCGACCGGCCGC
>CAHJWT010000132.1 GCA_903643075.1 Sphingomonadaceae bacterium
GGTCACCGGCGGCCTCGACGTGGCGAGCGAAGCGCAGCTCCAGGTCGAGTTCGGCGCAACGCTTACCCCGGCCGACCACGCCGCGCGCCTCGACCGGCTGCTGTGGCGCGGCGAGACGGCTGCCGCGACGCGGATGCTCGGTCTCGTCCCCGACGACATCCGCGCGCTTGCGGCGGCGCGGCTGGCGCTGAAAAGTGGCGTCGCCGTCGCGCCGGCGGCGGTGCCCGAGCAATGGCGAAACGACGCCGGCCTCGCATTCGACGGAGCCGCCGCCGCCAAGCGCCGCGGTGACCTGCCGGCGGCGCGGCGGGTCATGGCCGACTATGCCGGCACCCCGGGCCTCATTGCCGACCCCGATGCGTGGCTCAAGCTCCGCCTCGAGCTCGCGCGCGGCGCGATGCGCGACGGGCAGGCCGACCTCGCCTACCGCATCGCCAGCGGGCACCGCGTCTACCCGCTCGGCCGCCCGCTCGCCGAGCACGGCCTCGCCGAGCGCCAGAGCTTCATCGACACCGAATGGCTCGCCGGCTGGCTCGCGCTCAGGCGGCTGAACCAGCCGGTCGTGGCGCAGACCCATTTCGAGCGTGTCCGCGACGCCGCGCTGACCCCGGTCAGCCAGGCGCGCGGCGACTACTGGGCGGGGCGCGCCGCCGACGCCGCCGGCAACGACCCGCGACCCTACTACGCCGCCGCCGCGACCCACGCCGACTACTACTACGGCCAGCTTGCCGCCGAGCACCTCGGCCCGGCGCTGGCGATTCCGGCGGCGGTGCCGGTGACGGTCAGCGACCGGGCGCGCCGCGCCTTCGACGCCGACGAACTGGTCCAGGTCGCGCGCGACCTCGGCGAGCTCGGCGACCGCGGCCGGCAGACGCTGTTCATGAAGGCGCTCGTCGACCGCGCCGAGACGCCCGAGCAACAGCGCCTGCTCGTCGACCTCGGCCGCTCGCTCGACCGCCCCGACCTCGGCGTCATCACCGGCAAGGCGGCACGGCTCGAGGGCGAACTGGCGCTGGTCGACGCCGCCTATCCGCAACTGCCGCTGCCGCCGTCGCTCGACCCGAGCTGGACGATGGTCCACGCCATCGCGCGGCAGGAGACGCAGTTCGACCGCGCCGCGGTCAGCGCGACCAACGCCCGCGGGCTGATGCAGCTCGAACCGTCGACCGCGGCCGAACAGGCGGCGAAGCTCGGCCTGCCGTATGCGATGGCGCGGCTGACCGACGATCCCGTCTACAACGTCACCCTCGGCGCCGGCTATTATGGCCGCATCCGCGCCAATCTCGGCGGCAGCGACCTGCTCGCCGTCGCCGCGTACAACGCCGGTGCCGGCAACGTCCGCCGCTGGCTGGCGATGAACGGCGACCCGCGCATCCCGGGGAACGACGCGGTCGACTGGGTCGAGCTGATCCCGTTCAGCGAGACGCGCGACTACGTCCAGCGCGTGCTGGCGAATGCGGTGGTCTACGACATCATCCACCCGGCGACGGCGACGATGCCGGCGGCGAACCGGATCAGCGCGTACCTCGGGAAGAAGACGCCGGGTTGACCCGCGCCTCGACCGTACGGCATGGTTAGTGGGCTCGCGCACGATCGGAGACGGACATGGTCAGGCTCGCCACCCTCGCCCTGCTGCTCGCGGCGGGACCCCTCCATGCCGCCATGCTCGTCGGCACGACGGCGTTCGGCACCCTGGTCGAGGATGCGCCGCCGGGCTTCGGCCCCGGCACCGTCGCGGGATCGGGCTTCTTCCCGCCGCCGGCCGGACAGGCGGCGGCCGATCGCCAGATCTGGCGTTATACCTTCAGCCTCGCGGCATTGAGCGACCTGCGCATCGAGGCGGGGTGGCTGGACACGATCGAATATCATTGCCTGCCCGGCACCTTTCCGTGCGACTCGGACGGCAACAGCCAGGTCGACCGGACCTTCACCGACGGCATCGATCGCGTCATCTTCGACCTGACGCGGGCCGGCGGCGCGACCCGGCACTACGACCCGCTGGTCGACTTCACGCCCGACAGCTTTGACGGACCCCTCTTCGGCGAGGGTTTCTACACCGACATGTACGACCGCAGCGCGCTGCTTCGGCTGGGCGCGGGCGATTATACGTTCGACTTCACCGGGTACGGCGCGCCGGGCGGTCCGGCTTTCCCGGGCAGTGGCGGCGGCGACCAGACGGTCAATTTCGAGGCGATCGCCGTCGCGGGCGGCGTGCCCGAGCCGGCGGCGTGGCTGCTGCTGGTCGCCGGCTTCGGTCTGACCGGGGGCGCGCTCCGGCGCAGGGCCGGGCTCAGCCGAGCTTGAGGTCGACGCCGAGCGCCTTCTCCGCCACCCGCTTGAGCTCGGGGTCGACCGGCGGATAGTCGAGGTCGACGCCTTCCCCCAGCACGTCGATCGCCGCCGCGAGCCCGGCCAGCCGCGCCGCCTTCTTGTCGTCGGCAGCAATCACCGTCCACGGCGCGTGCTTCGTCGACGTCGCGTCGAACATATCCTCGTACGCCTCGGTGTATTCCGCCCGCAGCGCGCGGTTGTGATAGTCGTCGAGCCCCGTCTTCCACCGCTTGTACGGCGTCTCCAGCCGCTCGCGCAGCCGCTTGTCTTGTTCCTTCGGCGTGATGTGGAGGAACAGCTTGGCGATCCGGACACCGTCGGCGATCTGGAGCGCCTCGAAATCGTTGATCTCGGCATAGCCGCGCTTCCAGTCGGCCTTGGGCGTCAGCTGGTCGACGCGCTCGACGAGGACGCGGCCGTACCATGTCCGGTCGAAGATCGCCGTCTCGCGCTTCGCCGGCAGCCGCTGCCAGAAGCGCCACAGGAAGTGGTGGTCGCGCTCGGCCGGCGTCGGCGCGCCGATCGACCAGACCCGGGTGTAGCGCTGGTCGAGCGTCGCCGTCAGCCGCCGGATCAGCCCGCCCTTGCCGCTCGCGTCCCACCCCTCGATCGCGACGATGCCGCGCAGGCCCTGCGTGATGTACGCGGCCTGGATCAGCTCGAGCTTGTATTGCAGCTCGACGAGACGCTGCTCGTAGGCGTGGCGCTTGACCTCGTCGGCGTGCTCGAAGTCGCGGAGGCGAAGCTTGCTCATGGCGATCCTCTACCGCACACCGCGCGCGGAAGCGACGCCACCGTCATTCGCTTCGAACGACCCCGCAAAGTGTCGGAAATCTTTACAAACCGCTTGCCGGCCACCGCGACGAACGTGGCTAACATCCTGCAATCGGGATTAGCGTACCATTTGGCATAATTTATGCTTTGTAAACGGCGTCAGTCTCGGAGATCATCCCATGATCCGTATCGCCGCCGCCACTCTCGCTGCCTTGCTCGTCACCGGCATCGCCCAAGCGGCCCAGACGCTGACCGTCCTCGGCACCGACGACATCTTCGCCGCGGGGCTGGCGACGGCGCCGTTGAGCGCCGGCGGTGGCGGCACGCTACCGTCGTCGATCGCGGTCGTCGCCGGTCAGACCATACACGTCAACGCGACGGGCACGATCAGCTGCTGCAGCGGTACCATGCCGAGCGGCCCCGACGGCTTCGCCACCAACCCGTTCGGCGGTGCCGGTTCGCACATCACCAATTCGACCGGGAGCGCAGTCGGCAATTACGACGACAGCAGCGCCTTCTCGCTGGCCGGGGTGTTCCTTGGCGGTGCGGCATCGACGCCGTTCCGGATCGGCAGCAGCGGCAGCTTCGTCGTCCCGGTCGGCGCGACGCGGCTCTACTTCGGCATTCCCGACGGCTACGGCTTCAATGGCCCGTCAGCGGCTTACGGCGATAATTCCGGCTCGTTCAGCGTCACCGTCGGCGTGCCCGAGCCGACCAGCTGGGCGCTGCTCGTCGCCGGCTTCGGCGTCGTCGGCATGGTAGCCCGGCGCCGGCGGACAACCGTCGCGGCCTGAACCGCGGCGCGGCCGGACGTCATCACGGCGGCGACCGGAAACGGTCGCCGCCGTCGTCGTTCAGGCCGGATCGATCGTGCGGATGTGCAACTCGCGTAGCTGCCTCGCCGTCACCGCGCTCGGCGCGTTCATCATCAGGTCTTCGGCACGCTGGTTCATCGGGAAGACGACGACCTCGCGGATGTTCGGCTCGTCGGCGATCAGCATGACGATGCGGTCGACGCCGGGCGCCGAGCCGCCGTGCGGCGGCGCGCCGAATTTGAAGGCGGCGATCATCCCGGCGAAGTCGTGGTCGACCTGCTCGCGGCTGTAGCCGGCGATCTCGAACGCCTTGTACATGATGTCGGGGCGATGGTTGCGGATCGCGCCCGACGACAGCTCGATGCCGTTGCAGACGATGTCGTACTGGTAGGCAAGGATGTCGAGCGGGTCCTTCGTCTCGAGCGCCGTCAGCTCCCCCTGCGGCATCGAGAAGGGATTGTGGCTGAAGTCGATCTTCTTCGCGTCCTCGTCGTACTCGAACATCGGGAAGTCGACGATCCAGCAGAACTTGAACGCCCCCGCCTCGATCAGACCCAGCTCCTCGCCGATCCGCGTCCGCGCGAGCCCGGCGAGCTTCGCTGCCTTGAGCGGCTTGTCGGCGGCGAAGACGACCCCGTCGTCGGGGCCGAGGCCGAGCGCGGCGACCAGCTCGGCGGTCTTGTCCGGCCCGAGGTTCTTGGCGATCGGACCGCCGGCCTCGCCGCCCTTCATCGTCATGTAGCCGAGCCCGGCCCAGCCCTCGGCCTTGGCCCAGTCGTTCAACCCGTCGAAGAAGCTGCGCGGGCGCGGCCCGCTACCCGGCGTCGGTACCGCGCGGACGACCGCGCCGCCGTCGACCATCCGCGCAAAGATGCCGAACCCCGACCCGCGGAAGACGTCGGTGACGTCAACGATCTCGATCGGGTTTCGCAAATCGGGCTTGTCGTTGCCGTACTTGAGCATCGACTCCGCATAGGCGATGCGCGGGAACGGCGGCGGGGTGACGCTCTTGTCGCCGAACTCCTCGAACACCCCGGCCAGCACCGGCTCGATCGCCGCGAAGACGTCGTCCTGCGTGACGAAGCTCATCTCGAAATCGAGCTGGTAGAATTCGCCGGGCGAGCGGTCGGCGCGCGCGTCCTCGTCGCGGAAGCACGGCGCGATCTGGAAATAGCGGTCGAAGCCGGCGACCATCAGCAGCTGCTTGAACATCTGCGGGGCCTGCGGCAGCGCGTAGAACTTGCCCGGATGGACCCGGCTGGGGACGAGGAAGTCGCGCGCGCCCTCGGGCGACGACGCGGTCAGGATCGGCGTCTGGAACTCGGTGAAGCCCTGGTCGATCATCCGCCGCCGCAGGCTGGCGATGACGTTCGAGCGGAGGACGATGTTCTTGTGCAGCCGCTCGCGGCGAAGGTCGAGGAAGCGGTACTTGAGGCGGATGTCCTCGGGATAGTCGGCCTCGCCTGCGACCGGCAGCGGCAGTTCGTCGGCGCGCGACTGGACCGTCACCTCGGCGGCGCGGATCTCGATCGCGCCGGTCGCCATCTTCGGGTTGACCGCGGCGGCGTCACGCGCGATGACCTCGCCGGTCACCGTGACCACGCTCTCGACGCGCAGCCGGTCGAGCGTATCGAACGCCGCACCGCCGGGGTTGGCGACGATCTGGGTCAGCCCATAGTGATCGCGCAGGTCGACGAACAGCACCCCGCCGTGGTCGCGCTTGCGGTGGACCCACCCCGATAGGCGGACGTGCGTCCCCGCGTCGGGACCGCGGAGCGCGGCGCAGGTGTGGGTACGGTAGGCGTGCATGGCGGTCCGTTCGGCGAGGCAAGAGCGACGCGGCGTGACACACGCTCCCCCCGCTCATGTCAAGGCGAGCGCCCGCCGCTTGCCGCACCCCAAGAATAAGTTCGTCGTGGCAACCGCCGTGCCCGTCCTACGTTGCCACTGTCACCCGGAGGTTCCGATGAAACCCGCCCTCGCCGCGCTCCTGCTCCTCGCCATCCCGGCGTCGATCGTCGTCGCCGCGACGTCATCGGCGCCGCAGGTCAGCGCGACAATGGCCGACCTCGCCCAGCCGCTGCCGCTGCCCTACGACACGACGGCCGACGGGGCGGCGCAGGTTGCCGCCGCCAAGGCGCGCGCCAGGGCGAGCCACAAGCTGCTGCTGATCGATCTGGGCGGCAACTGGTGCCCCGACTGCCGGGTTCTTGCCGGCGTCGTCGCGCTGCCCGGCGTCAAGGCGTTCGTCGACCGGCACTACGAAGTCGTCGCTGTCGACATCGGCCGCCGCGACAAGAACCTCGGCATCGCCGAGCACTACGGGGCAGACATCAAAGGCGTGCCCGCAGTCCTGATCGTCGACCCGCAGACCGACCGGCTCAAGAACGAGGGCCATTACGCCGCGCTGTCCGACGCCCGCCACATGACACCGCAGGCACTCGCCGACTGGCTGGCAAGCTGGGTCTGACAGCGGCACAGGCGCGCAGGTTCCCCGCTAACGGGGCTTTCGGCGCGATCGCCGGTTGAGGGGCCGTCCGCGTCGTTTCCGCGGACGGCGACGATCGGACGATTGATGGCGGGACATTTTCCCATCGGCCTGCTCGCGTGGCTGTTCGGCTTGGTCAGCTTTGGGATCATCGTTGCGGTCGCATGGCGCTTCCGGACGCGGCCGGTGACGGCGCTGATCGCGGGGGCCGAGCGGCGCGTGGCGTTCCACCGCGACACCGTCGCCGCGCTCGAGGCCGCGATCACCGCTGCCCGCGCCGAGGGTCGCGCGGCCGACGGAGCTGATGCGGTCGATCGGGCTCCCCTTCACCACGTCACCGACTCGCATCAAGCCGTCCGCACGCACGATGAGGTCGACGAAACCTCTTTGGAGCCTTTGGTGCTTAAGATTGCGAACGAGTTCGTCTCGGAAGC
>CAHJWT010000133.1 GCA_903643075.1 Sphingomonadaceae bacterium
CGCAGCGCTACCGGCGGTCGCGTCACGCCGCCGGATGCTCGGCGGCGGCGCGCGCCGCGAGCTTCGCGATCTGCGTCCGTGCCGAGGCGATGCCGCCCTCCTGCCACCCCGGCGTCTGGCTGAGCGCGGCGCTGGCGAAATAGACGCGGCCGTCGGGGTCGAGCAGGCGGCGGAAGTCGGGCGTGTCGATCGGATCCTCGAAGCCGCGGGCCTTGCCGTCGCTGAAGTCGGGCCACGGGCCGAGGCTGTACGGCACCTTGTGCCAGTTGACGACGATGCCGTTGACGAGGTCGCTGCCGTGGCCCGGGTGAAGCCGCTCGACGACGCCGCGCGCAAACTCGATCTGCTCGGGCAGCGGCCGCTTCTCGAACACGGCCGCGTCGGGCCCCGAGCCGTAACACGCGAGCAGCATCCCGCGCGCCGTGTGCAGCCCCGCCGACGGATACCAGACGAGGCTGGTCGGCCCGCCGACGAACGAGATGCCGCCGTAGATCTGTTCCTTCTCCCAGAAGCGGGGGGCCTCGAAGGCGATCTTGTTCGAATAATCGTAGCGGATGCCGGCGATCGCGCGCTTCGTCGCCGGAGCGAAGTCGGCGTCGATGTCCTTCAGGACCGCGAAGGGGATGGTGCAGACCATGTAGTCGGCCGCGACCGTCCTTACCGCGCCGCTGCGCTTGTCGCGCCAGACGACGTCGACGCCTTTTGCCGAGTGGCGGATGCGCGTGACCTCGGCTCCGCGGATCGCCGGCGCACGCAGGTTGCGGTCGAAGCCGGCGTGGATGCGGTCCATACCGCCGACCGGCTCGACCATCGTCGCCTGCATGTAGAGGGCATCGTCGAACAGCGTCATCGGCAGCTGCTCGTTCGCCAGCAGCTGTTCGAGCGGCAGCGCGGTGCCGTTGGCGGCGAAGGTGACGCCGGCGCCGGGGAACGCCGTCATCCCCGATCGCTCGCTCCCCTTGAAGCTGCCGTCGGCGGCGAGATCGCCGTACATCCTCAGGAATGGGAGCAGCCTGGCCTTGTCGGCGGGGCTGATCGCCTGGTCGAGCGACCCCTGGTTCAGCGCCTTGGCGAGCAGCTCGGCGATATGGCCGCGCATGTCGTTGACCGCGACGCGCTGGCGAATCTTCGTCCCGTCCTTCCCCATGATGAAGGCCGACCGGCTCGAATTGACCTCGACCTCGAGCGGTACACCGAATTTGTCGCAGTAGCCGAGCAGCCCAGTGTGGAAGCTCGGGATGCGCGCCGGGCCGGCGTTCATGTAGATGCCGTCGGAAAACTTCGCGGTCTGCGTCGCCTCGCCGACCATCTCGATCCGGTCGCCGTCGCGGATTGTCCACGCCCGGCCGCCGACGCGGTCGCGCGCCTCGAGCAGGGTGACGCGGTAGCCCGCCTGCTCGAGCTCGTAGGCGGCGACCAGCCCGGTAATGCCCGCGCCGAGGACGACGACGTGGAGCCCGCGCCCCGGCGGCAGCGGCGGCAGTTCGGCCGCGCGCGCCGCGCCGTTCAGGCCGAGCAGCTGCATCGCGTTGACGGTGACCCCGAGGCCGCCGAGCAGCCCGAGCCGGGTCAGCAGGTTACGCCGCGTGATCATCGCATCCCCCATCCGAGCGGGCGTTCCCCACCAGCGAAGCCGCTCCCCGCCCGCGATAAGCACCGGACGATGGCGAAGCTGATCGCCGTTCGCAACCGCAATATGACGACCAAACTGAGCGGGTCGCGATGCCCTTGGCCAGCGGTGTCATCCCGGCGCAGGCCGGGACCCATCGATTCGAACGATCAAGTTGATGGATCCCGGCTTACGCCGGGATGACGATTGAATTCGGGGTCGTGATGACCTGGGCTTGTCGGTGCATCAGCGCCGTCCGCAGGCACGAGCAGACGACCTCGTCGCGCTGGTTGATTGCCTCGTGGCGGAAGACGACAAGCCCGGCGTCGGCGCGCGACTTCGATTCGCGCTTGTCGACGACTTCGGACGCGACCCGCAGCGTGTCGCCGACGAATACCGGCTTCGGCATGACCAGCTTGTCGTAGCCCAAATTGGCGACGAGCGTACCGAGCGTCGTCTCGCCGACCGAGATGCCGACCATCAGCGCGAAAGTGAAGGTGCCGTTGACGACGATGCGGCCGAACTCGGTCGCCGCCGCGTACTCGGCGTCGAGGTGAAGCGGCTGCGGGTTGTGGGTCAGCGTCGTCATCAGGACGTTATCGGTCTCGGTCACCGTCCGCCGGATCGGATGGTCGATCCGGTCGCCGACCGTCCAGTCGTCGAACAGGCGTCCCGTCATGCAGCACCCTTCCTGAATGCCGGCGGCCGCAGGCGGTACGTCGCCGGGGTCCGGCCGAGCTTGATTGGCGAGGCGATGCTCTCGCCGTCGACGATCATGCCGCGATGCGCGGTATGCGGGTGGGCGAGCGCCTGCGCGACGTCGAGCACCGGCGCGCATGGCACCCCCCCGCCGATCAGCCGTGCCGCGATCTTGCTGGCGGCATGGTCGGCGAGGGCGCCTTCGAGCCGTACCTTCAGGGCATCGCGGTTGATCACCCGCGCGCGATTGTCGGCGAAGCGCGGATCGGCGGCGAGGTCGAGCCCGAGCATAGCGCACAGCTTGGCGAACTGGCCGTCGTTGCCGCACGCGAGGAAGATCGTGCCGTCGGCGCACGCGAAGCTGTCGTACGGCGCGATGTTGGGGTGGGCGTTGCCCGACCGCCCGGGCACCGGCGCCCCCGACAGGAAGTTCGCCGCGTGCGGATGGAGGATCGACAGCGCGCAGTCGAACAGCGCGATGTCGACGACCTGCCCCCGCCCGCTGGCGCCGCGCTCGACCAGTGCGAGGAGGATGCCGATCGCGGCGTTGAGGCCGCTCGTCATATCGACGGCGGGCACGCCGAGCCGCGTCGGTTCGCCGTCGGCGTCGCCGTTGATGCTCATCAGCCCGGTCAGCGCCTGGACCGCGGCGTCGTACCCCGGCAGCCCGCCGAGCGGCCCGTCGACCCCGAAGCCGGTGATGCGGCAGTGGACCAGCCGCGGGAAGCGTGTCGTCAGGTCGCCGAGGCCCCAGCCCTCGAGCGTCCCCGGCTTGAAGTTCTCGACGAGGACATCGGCCCCGGCGAGAAGGCCGAGGAGCGTCGTGCGGCCGTCGTCGCCGCGCAAGTCAAGGACCATGCCGCGTTTGTTGCGGTTGACGCCGCGGAAATAGGCCGACGCACCGTCGGCGACGGGCGGACCCCAGACCCGCGTCTCGTCACCCTGCGGCGGCTCGATCTTGAGGACGTCGGCCCCGTGATCGCCGAGGATCTGGGTGCAATAGGGGCCGCCGAGGACGCGGCTGAGGTCGACGACGGTGACGCCGGCAAGGGCCCCCGGCGCGGCGGTGGTCATGACGCGGTCCCCGGCATCGCCGCGGCATAGCGTCGTCACCGGCGCCGGTCACGCGGTTATCGGTCGCGTCGGGCTAAACCCGGTCGGCGGCGGGTCGATACCGACGGGGGCGGTTCGTCGATGCCAAGGAAATCACCATGCTGCTCCTCGCCCTCGCCATGCTCACCGCTACGCCGGCCTCGCTCAGGGGGGTCGTCGCGGGGGCGCACGGCGGCGACACGATCGTGCTCGCCGCCGGTCGCTACGCCGCGGTGACGTTCCGGGCGCAGACGTTCATCCCGGCGCTGACCGTCGACGCCGCGGCGGCGAGCGTCGCGGCGGTGCGGATCTACAACTCGACCGGCGTCGTCTGGCACGGCGGCGCTATCGCCGGCGACCTGCCGGCGAGCGGGATCGCGACCGGCTTCGGCGTCGTCGCGCAGAACAGCAGCGGCATCACGATCAGCGGCATTCACATCACCGACGTCCGGACCGGGATTGGGTTCGGCGCGATCACCGGCGGCACGATCACCGGCAACTGGCTGAGCCAGATGAGTTCCGATGGCATCGACGTCGCCATGTCGCGTACTATCGCGATCGACCACAACACGTGCAGCAACTTCGCTCTCGCCCCGACCGCGCATCCCGACTGCATCCAGCTGTGGTCGCACCCGACCGCCGCGCCGACGGCCGACATCACGATCGCGCACAACACCGTGACGGGCTCGATGCAGGGCATCAGTCTGTTCAACCACGTCCGCGACGGCGTCGACGACGGCGGCTTCGACCGCGTCGTCATCCGCGACAACCAGGTCCGCAACATCTTCTCGATCGGCATCGCCGTCGGCGACTGCCGCGGCTGCACGGTCCGCGACAACCTCGTCGATTCGCTGCCCGAATTCGAGCATTTCGCGCAGCTTTACATCCGCGGCGGGTCGGTCGAGGCGTGCGGCAACATCGTCCCGCGGGTGCCGCGGCAGGGCTCGCCGGCCTGTCCGGCGAGCTAGAAGATCTCGAACAGCCCCGCGCCGCCCATGCCGCCGCCCATGCACATCGTGACGATGCCGTACTTCGCGCCGCGCCGCTCGCCCTCGTGGAGGATGTGGCCGGTCATCCGCGCCCCGCTCATGCCGTAGGGGTGGCCGACCGCGATCGCGCCGCCCGACACGTTGAGGCGGTCGTTTGGAATGTCCAGGCGGTCGCGGCAGTAGAGCACCTGGCTGGCGAACGCCTCGTTCAGCTCCCACAGGTCGATGTCGCCGATCGTCAGTCCGTGGCGCGCCAAGAGTTTGGGTATGGCGAACACCGGCCCGATGCCCATCTCCTCCGGCGCGCACCCGGCGACGGCGAGGCCGCGGTAGACGCCGAGCGGCATCAGCCCGCGTCGCGCCGCATCGCCGGCGTCCATCAGCACCACCGCCGCCGCGCCATCGGACAGCTGCGACGCGTTGCCGGCGGTGACCGACCGGCCTTCCTTCAGCCGCTGGCCACCCTTGAACGCGGGCGCGAGCTTCTGCAGGTCGGCAAGCGTCGTCGCCGGCCGGTTGCCCTCGTCGCGGTCGATGGTGACCGCGCGCGGCGACGTTTCACCGGTAGCCTTGTCGGTCACGGTCATCGTCGTCGTCACCGCCATGATCTCGGCGGCAAAGCGCCCATCGGCCTGCGCGGCGGCGGTCCGCTGCTGCGACTGGAGCGCGTACTCGTCCTGCGCCTCGCGGGTGACGCCGTAGCGCTCGGCGACGATCTCGGCGGTCTCAAGCATCGCCATGTAGAGCGCCGGTTCGTCGGCGATCAGCTTCGGGTCGCCGGCGCGGAAGTTGTTGTAGTGGCTGTTCTGGACGAGGCTGATCGACTCGACCCCGCCGGCGACCGCGATCTTCTGCTCGCCGCACATGATCCGGTTGGCCGCCGCCGCGATCGCCATCAACCCCGAGCCGCACTGACGGTCGACGGTCGTTCCCGGCACGCTTTCGGGTAGGCCCGCCCACAGCGCTCCCTGGCGCGCGACGTTGAACCCGGTCGATCCCTGCTGGAGCGCGCAGCCCATGACGACGTCCTCGACCTCGGCCCCGTCGATGCCCGCGCGGCGGACCGCCTCGCCGATGACGTGGCCGGCGAGCGCCTGGCCCTGGGTGTCGTTGAACGCGCCGCGATAGGCCTTGCCGATCGGCGTGCGCGCGGTCGCGATGATGACGGCCTCGGCCACAATTAGCTCCCCGGAATTATCGCTTTGAGAATAATGGTATGCTTGAATTGGGCAGCTAGCGATGTCAAGACAGGTGCATGGCCGACACGTTCACCCGACGCGACCTCGACCTGTTCAGCCAGGGCACACGGATCGCGGCATCGCTGTTCGTGCCCGACGACGCTGAAGACGACGCCCCGGCGATCCTCCTCGCCCACGGCTGGGGCGGACTGAGGAGCCACCTCGTCCGCTATGCCGAGCTGTTCGCGCGCGCCGGCTTTGCCGCGCTGATCTTCGACTATCGCGGCTGGGGCGATTCGGACGGGCGGCTGATCTACGAGGGCGGCGAACGGCTGACGACGCCCGGCCCCGTCACCCTCCCCGTCCGCGTCCTCCGTGACGGCATCGATCCGATCGACCGCGCCGAGGACGTCGTCGCGTGCCTCGACTTCCTGGCGACCGAGCCCGGCATCGATCCGGCCCGCATCGGCCTATGGGGGACGAGCTACGGCGGCGGCCACGTCGCCTTCGTCGCCGGCAACGACGACCGCGTCGCGGCGGTCGTCGCGCAGATCGGCGGTTTCGGCTTCCCGCCCGAGTACCGCGACGCGGCGCGGGCGCGCGCGGGCGAGAAGGCGCGTGGGCTCTTCGCGCCGCGCGTGCCGCAGGACGGGCTCGACGGCGTTCCCGGCCTGCTCGGCACCCCCGACATCGCGCGGATGGTCGCGCATTCGCAGCTCGGCGGCGCGGCGAAGATCAAGGTGCCGACGCTGATCATCGACGCCGAGTTCGAGGAACTCAACAACCGCCTCGAACACGGGTGGGCGGCGTACATGATGGTCCGCCAGAACGCGCCCGCCGCGTACCACACCTTCCCGTGCAAGCATTACGCCGTGTACGACGAGCACTTCGACGCGGCGACGGGGCTCGCGGTCGACTGGTTCCGCCGCTACCTCTGACGCGCGGTCAGTCGTCCTCGTCGAGCAGCGGCAGGCGCGGTGCCGTCGCCGGCGGAGTCACCCCGAGGTGCTTCCACGCCGCCGGGTTGAGCAGCCGCCCGCGCGCCGTCCGCGCGACGAGGCCGGTCTGGATCAGGTACGGCTCGATCACCTCCTCGACCGTGTCGCGCGGCTCCGACAGTCCGGCGGCGAGCGTCTCGACCCCGACCGGCCCGCCGCGGTAGATGTCGGCGATCATCATCAGGTAGCGCCGGTCCATCGCGTCGAGGCCGAGTGCGTCGACCTCGAGCCGGTTGAGCGCCTTGTCCGCCGCGCGCCGGTCGACCGCCCCGCCGC
>CAHJWT010000134.1 GCA_903643075.1 Sphingomonadaceae bacterium
CCAGCGGACGTAGCTGGCGACCACCGCCGGTGCACCCGCGCCGGGCCGCGTCGCGCGGACGAGGCGCGTCACCCACGCGAGCAGGTCGGCCCCGACGTGCACGTCACGGACCAGCGCCTGCAGGCCGATGACGGCGGCGGCGTCCATCACGCGGGGTACCGCCGCGCCCGCGCTTCCCGTCGTCGCAGCGATGATCGCGCGCTCCTCGGCCTCGCTCGGATAGTCGACGCGGATGTTGAGGAGGAAGCGGTCGAGCTGCGCCTCAGGAAGCGGATAGGTGCCCGCCTGCTCGATCGGGTTCTGCGTCGCCAGCACGAAGAACGGCGCGGGAAGGACGTGGGTGACGCCGGCATAGCTGACCGTCTTTTCCTGCATCGCCTCGAGCAGCGCCGCCTGCGTCTTCGGCGGCGTCCGGTTGAGCTCGTCGGCGAGCAGCAGGTTGGTGAACACCGGCCCGGGCTGGAAGCGGAAGCTGCGGTGGCCGGTGCCATGGTCCTCCTCGAGCAGCTCGGTGCCGAGGATGTCACTCGGCATCAGGTCGGGGGTGAATTGGACACGGCGGAAGCCGAGGTCGAGCGCCTGCCCCAGCGTCCGCACGAGGAGCGTCTTGCCGAGGCCAGGCACGCCTTCGAGGAGGCAATGGCCGCCGGCGAGCAGCCCGATCAGGAGTTGTTCGACGACCTCGTCCTGGCCGACGACGGCGGTCGCGATCGCGGCACGGAGGTCGGCCAGCGGCGCCAGCCGCGCCTCGACCTCGGCCTCAGTCATGACGATTCCCGTGACCATCGCCCGATGTCACGAGGTCAGGGCGTACATCACGATGTTGACCCCGAATTTCGTATTGTCCTCGGCGAGGAAGCGCTTGTTGCGCCAGTCGTAGTCCCACTCGCACCCGTAATCCTTGTTGCTGTAGAGGAGGCCTAAGCGGCCATCGATCGCGATCCCGCGCAGATAGTCGTGGATGAGGTCGTCGCCCCAGCCGTTCAACTCGAATCCGGTGTTCGGCGGCGTCGCGAACTTGAAGAAGGCGCGGAACAGCGGGTGGTTCGCGGGCAGGCGCTTCAACGCCGCGGGACCGAAGATCGCCGCCATCTGCCGCTCGAACGACTTGGCGAACAGGCCGTCGATGTCGTGATTGCAGTCGTCGACGAGAACGAAGCCACCGTTCCTGACATACCGCTCGAAGTTGCGCCGTTCGGCGGCGTTGAACTCGACGAGCTTGTGCCCGGTCAGGTACGCCATCGGGGCCGACAGCACCGCCGGATCGGCCAGCGCGAGGACATGCTCCTTCGGGTCGACGCGCAGGCTGGTATAGTCGATCAGCGAGGTGATCAGGTTCGACGGCATCCGCACGTCGCAATCCCAGTCGCCCGAGTCGTACTTCAGCCGGGTGAACCAGAAGTCGTAGCCGGGACGCCCCGCGGTCGACACGCGCCCGGGCGACGGCGCGGCGGCGCGGAGCGGACCGGGGACAAGCGCCGCGGCCAGCCCGCCGGCGAGAAGGCGGAGGAACTCGGCGCGGCCGAGCCCCTCCGTCACACCGCGTCCGACAGCGAGGTGAAGGTGAAGTCGCGGATCTTCATCGGCGGCAGGACCATGATCAGATCGGACTCGTCGCCCTTGACCCGGACCGGCTTGCCGAGCTCGTCGATGTTGTTGAGCATGATCACCGGCGACTCGTTGAAGCGGAAGTTCTTCAGCGGATATTTGATCTGGCCGTTCTCGATGTAGAATGTCCCGTCGCGGGTCAGCCCGGTGAGGAGGACGGTCTGCGGGTCGACCATGCGGATGTACCATGTCCGCGTGACGAGGATGCCCTTGGCCGTCCCGCGGATCAGCTCGGCGGTCGACTTGGTCCCGCCGGCCATGATCAGGTTGCCGATGTCGGCATTGGCCTTCTTACCCTGCTTCTGCGCCCAGAAGCGCGAGTATTGCAGGTTGGCGACCTTGCCGCCGGCGACGAGCGGCAGCTTCTCGCGCGGCAGCCCGTCGTCGTCCCACGGCATGACGACCGCGTCGGGGTGCCACGGGTCGGCGGTGAAGTTGACCTGCGCATCGTAGACCTGCTCGCCGACCTTGTTGCCGCCGCCCTTCTTCGACAGGAAGCTGCGCCCCTCGTCGGCGCGGCGCGCATCGAAGTCGTTGAACATGAACGCGAGTAGCCCGGCGGCGGCGGCGGGTTCGAGGATGACGGTGTACTTGCCCGGCTCGAGCGCCTTGGCGTCGGCCGACGCGCTCGCCTTGCGCATCGCGGTCTGGATGTCGGCGCCGGTATTGAAGGCGCTGCTGTCCTGCAGGTTGCGCCCGACCCAGCCCGAGCCGCGGCCGTCGTCGGTGCGGACGGTGCAGGTGTAGTCGACGCCGGTCGCCTGCTGGTAGCCGAAGTTGCCCTTCGAGTTGGCGAAGGCGACGAAGCTCTGCCCGTCCTGGAGGAAGCCGGCAGCGACGAGCTTGGTCGCCTTGCACGGGTTGATCGAATCGGCAGCGACCTGCGCGCGGTACTCCGGCGTGATCGCCGCCGTCGCCGAGCTGAACGTCGGGCTCGGCCGGTAGGCCTGCTTCTCGACGGCGGGGACGAACTCGGGGTTCTCGGGGGCCAAGCGGGCGAGGTCCTCCGCCCGGCGGACGACCCGTTCGAGGCTGGCGTCATCGAACGCGTTGATCGTCGCGACGCCGACGCGCCTGCCGAACGCGACCTCGACCGCGAGGTCGACGTTCGACACGATGCCGCTGGTCGAGACGTTGTTGAGCGCGAAGCGGACATTGCCGTCGATCGAGCCCTTGAGCTGCGCGGTGCACTGGTCGGCCTTCGACAGCGCGATGACCTTGTCGAGGATCGCCTTCGACTGGGCTTCGGTGAAGATGCTCATGAAGAAGACTCCGGTCAGCCGAGCGATCGCGCGGTTGAGATGACGTTGATGCCGTTGAACCGCGCCGTCGACGAGCCGTGGCTGACCGCCGACACCTGCGCCGGCTGACCCTTGCCGTCGAAGAACGACCCGCCGAGCCGGTAGTCGCGCTCGTCGCAGACGGCGACGCAGGCGTTCCAGAACTCGGGCGTGCGGATCTGGTAAGCGACGTCCTCGATCTGCTGGCCGACCTTGCCGTTCTTGATCTCGTAGAACAGCTGTCCGCCGAACTGGGCGTTGTAGCGCTGCTGGTCGATCGAGAACGACCCGTCGCCGACGATGTAGATGCCGTTCTCGACGTCCTTGACCATGTCAGGGACGCTGAGCCGCGCCTTGCCCGGCTGGAGCGAGACGTTCGCCATCCGCTGGAACTGGACGCTCGACCAGCTGTCGGCGTAGCAGCAGCCGTCCGACGCGGTCTTGCCGATGATGTGCGCCTGGTCGCGGATGACCTGGTAGTCGACGAGGATGCCGTCCTTGATCAGGTCCCAGCGCTTGGTTGCGACGCCCTCGTCGTCGTAGCCGACCGCGCCGAGGCTGCCCGGCTGGAGCTTGTCGGCGACGATCGTCACCTTGTCGCTGCCCCAGCGGAACTTGTCGCGGCGCTTGTCGAGCGTCGCGAAGCTGGTGCCGGCATAGTTCGCCTCGTAACCGAGGACGCGGTCGAGCTCGGTCGGGTGGCCGACCGATTCGTGGATCGTCAGCCACGTGTGCGACGGATCGAGGACGAGATCGTACTTGCCCGGCTTGACCGACGGCGCGGTCAGCTTGGCGCGCGCCTGCCTGGCGGCGGCGATCGCGTCGGCCTTCATGTCGTACGATTTGCCGAACACGACGACGCCGTTCGGCAGGACGGTCTGGTCGGCCTTGTTGCCGTCGAGATACTCGTAGCCCAGGCCGACCGGGGCCGACAGCTCGGAGCGGGTGCGGAACTTGCCGCTCGCCTTGTCGACCGCGGTGACGCGCATCAACGGCCAGATGCGGTGGATGTCCTGGTCGATATAGCTGCCGTCGGTCGAAGCGAAATATTTCTGCTCGTTGACCGAGAACAGCACCGAATTGACGAAGTCGCCGCCGTTGGCCAGCGCGGCGGCGTTGACGTCGAGGAGGAGCGCCGCCTTGTCCTTGACGGGCACGCTCATCGCGCTTGTGCGGATCGGCGCGCGCCACGACTGGACGCCGACGCCCGGGGTCGGCGCGAGCTGGACCGGCGCGGTCTGGTTTTTCGCGTTGGCCTTGGCGATCGCCGTCGCCTGGCGCGCGGCGGCGGCGACGCCGTCGGTGGTCAGGTCGTTGGTCGCGGCGAAGCCCCACGCGCCGCCGGCGATGACGCGAATGCCGGCCCCGGTGGATTCGGTGTTGACGACGTTCTCGACGTGCGCGTCGCGGGTGACGACGAACTGGCGGAGGTAGCGGCCGACGCGGACGTCGCAGTAGGTCGCCCCTGCCCCCGTCGCCGCGGCGAGCGCCGCGTCGGCGAGGCGTCGCTTGACCTCGACCGGGACCGCGCCGTCGACCAGCGCCTCGGCGGCGACGGCGCGGGCGAACGGCGGCATCAGCACGGCACCGAGCCCGGCTCCGCTCAGGCTGAGGAAGTCACGTCTTAGCAAGGCGGTTCTCCGTGCGAGCGAGCGGTGCGATCGGGCACCCGCCTGTGTTAGGCGACTGCACCAGTCGCGGCAAGGGCGCTCACGCGCCGCGCATCAGGCGGCGGTAGCCGTCGGCGACGATCGTCTGGCAATGGCGCGCGAGCGCCTTGCGATCGGCGAAGTCGCCGCTGCGCACCGCGGGGTGGAAAACGATTTCGGCCCTGACCTTGCCCAGGGACATGAAGTCGAGCAGGTGCGGCATCAGCGCGGTGTCGCCGATCCACGCGACGTCGGGCAGGCGCTCGCGGGTGATCGGCATCCCGTTCAGCCGGGTGTAGGCGAGCGTCACCGGCTGGATGACGAGGTCGCCGTCGCCGTCGCCGTCGATCGCGGCGAACAGCGACGACTTGAACGGCAGGACCGCGACGCCGTCGCTATTGGTCCCTTCGGGAAACAGGATGACGTTCTCGCCGGCGGCGAGGCGATCGGCGATCGCGTTCCGCGCCTCGCCGGTCGCCTGGCGGCGGTCGCGCTCGACATAAACCGTCCGCGCGAGCGTTGACAGCCAGCCGACCGGTCCCCAGCCGGCGACCTCCGACTTGGCGACGAACGCCGCCATGATCCGGCTGCCGAGAACCGGGATGTCGGCCCAGCTGACGTGGTTGACGACGAACAGCACCCCGCGCCGCCGCGCCGGACTGCCATGGACGACGACGTGGATACCGAGCGAGCGGGTCAGCGCACGGTGGAACAGCCACGGCAGTCGCGTCCGCCGCCGCGGGGCGAAGCGCTGGAGCGCCAGTTCGACCGGCACGAGGACCGCCGCCGCCGCCCCGGTCCCGGCGAGGGCGCGCATCCGTCCGAAGCCCCGGCCGCGGATCGGCTGCAGCCGCGCCGAATGCGCCATTAACCCGCCTTCGCGTCGGCTTCCACGCTGTTGTCGGCCGGTTTGTCGCGCGTTACCGCGTCGGCGTCGCGCGCGAGCGCGACGGCGTAAAGCTCCATCCGGTGGTCGACCAGACGGAAGCCGAGGCGCTCGGCGATCCGGCGCTGAAGTTCCTCGAGGTCGGAATCGTGGAACTCGATCACCCGACCGCTCTCGACGTCGATCAGGTGATCGTGGTGCGCGTCGCCCGCCGCCTCGTAGCGCGACCGGCTGCCGTTGAAGTCGTGGCGTTCGAGGATGCCGGCCTCCTCGAACAGCCGCACCGTGCGGTAGACTGTCGCGATCGAGATGCCGGGGTCGAGCACGGCAGCGCGGCGGTGCACCTCCTCGACATCGGGATGGTCGACCGCGTCGGACAGGACGCGCGCGATCGTCCGCCGCTGGTCGGTAATCCGCAGGCCCTTCGCCGCGCACAGCGCCTCGATATCGATCGTGCCGCTCATCGCATCGTCCTGCCGCTCGCCGCCATCTTAGAAACGGCGGCAAGCGGCGGCAAGGCCACTCACGGGTCTAAACTACCGCCGGCCGGTGTTGCGCTTCGTGCCGAGGCCGATCTTGAGCGCGAGCGACCGCCGCTCGGCGGCATAGTCGGGCGCGACCATCGGATAATCGAGCGGCAGCGACCACTTGGAGCGATACGCCTCGGGCGTCATGTCATAGCGCGTCTTGAGGTAGCGCTTGAGCATCTTCAGCTTCCGCCCGTCCTCGAGGCAAACGATGTGGTCGGGGCGGACAGAGTTCTTGACGGGCACCGCCGGGTCACGGACCGGGGCCGATGCTACGGCATCGCCGCCAAGCCCGGCCAGCGCGCCATAAACGCCGTTGATCAAAGCCGGCAGGTCGCCGACCCCGATCGTGTTGTTGCCGGTATGGGCGGCGACGATATCGGCGGTCAAGGCCAGCAGATCGGCATGCGCCGACGACACTTCATTCATCTCAAATCCTTGCAAAAGCTACTGAAACCGAGAGGAGCATATAGGCCACCGACAAGTGATGGCAAGTGATGCGGTCGCGGGACGCGGCCCTTATCAGTCGTCGAAGGTCATGCGCAAGGTGATCGCGTCGAACCGCGCGCCGCCGGCGCCGCGGTAGTAGTCGCGGCGGCGGCCGACGACGGCATAGCCGGCCGCCGCGTACAGCGCCATCGCCGCGGCATTGCCGTCGCGGACCTCGAGGAAGATCGTCGTCGCGCCGCTCGCCCGCGCATCGGCGGCGACGGCGGCGAGCAGAGCCCGGCCGACCCCGCCGCG
>CAHJWT010000135.1 GCA_903643075.1 Sphingomonadaceae bacterium
CTCCGCCCGCACCCGCCGGCCGATGCCGCCGTAGATGTCGGCCGCCGCGAGCACCGCCCACGCCGACCGCCACGGCAGCGCCGGGGTGCCGTAGCGGGCCGACGCGGCGTAGCGCTTGGCCAAGTCGACGAGGCGGGCGACGACGGTGGCAAGGGCTGCGCGGTTGTGGGAAGCCGCAAAATAGTGTCCCCCGTGCCCCTCGTCGTCATCCCCGCCAACGCGGGCATGACAGTCGGAGGTCAGCCCCGCCTCGGCCAGCCATTCCTCGGGCAGGTAGCACCGCCCGTGCGCGGCATCCTCGACGACGTCGCGCGCGATGTTGTCGAGCTGGAAGGCGATGCCGAGATCGCTGGCGCGGTCGAGCGTCGCCCGGTCATGGGGCGCAACCCCCATGACGATCGCCATCATCACCCCGACGCAGCCGGCGACGTGGTAGCAGTAGGTCAGCGTGTCGTCGGCGGTGACGAACCGTCGTTCCTCGACATCGCTGCGGAAACCTTCGATCAGGTCGAGCGGATAGCGCGGCGGCATCCCGGTCTCGGCGGCGACGCGGGCAAGGGCGGCGAAGGCGATCGCCTCCCCCTCGGCACCGCCATGCTGGTTCTCGCCAGCACGGGTCCCGGGGCCAGAGGACGACAGCCTCAGCGCCGCCCGGGTTCCCGCCTCGAGTGCCGCCAGCCGCCCCGCCGGCGTCCCCTCGCCTTCGACCCGCCCCCATCCATCGACCTGACCGTCGATGACGTCGTCGGCGTAGCGGCACCATGCGTAGAGCAGCGTCGCGCGGTCGCGGGTCGCCGGGTCGAACAGCCGCGACGCCAGCGCGAAGCTCTTCGATCCGCGCGCGATCGCCAGCCGGCTCTCCGCGACGAGCGCGTCGCTCATTCGGCGGCGAGCGACGCGCTGTTGTGGCCGATCCCGGCGACGCCGAGATCGGTGAGCATCAGTTTCGCCGTCGCCTTGGCCGAACCAACGACGCCGGGGATGCCCGCGCCGGGGTGCGTCCCCGCGCCGACGAAGTAGAGGTTCTTCAGCACGTCGTCGCGGTTGTGGGTGCGGAAAAAGGCGCTCTGCCACAACACCGGCTCGAGGCTGAACGCGCTGCCGAGGTGGGCGTTGAGCTCGACCTTGAAGTCCTGCGGCGTGAACGTCCGCATCGTGACGAGGTCGTCACGGAGGCCGGGGATCAGCTGCTCCTCCAGCGCGGCGAGGATGCGGTCGGCGTATTTCGGTCCCTCGACCGCCCAGTCGCCGGCATACTTGCCGAGGTGCGGCACCGGCGACAGGACGTAGAACGCGCTGCACCCCGGCGGGGCCATCGCCGGATCGGTCGCGGTCGGGTGGTGGAGGTAGAGCGAGAAGTCGTCGGCGAGCACCCCGTTCCGGTAGATGTCGGCGAGCAGCGCCTTGTAGCGCGGGCCGAACAGGATCGTGTGGTGGCGGATGTCGGGATGCGTTCGCTTCAACCCGAAATAGGTGACGAACAGCGACGGCGAAAAGCTCTTCCACCCGAGCATCCGCGCCGCCTGGCGCCCGCGCGGATGGTCATGGAGGAGGTCACGGTACGTGTGGACGACGTCGCCGTTCGACGCGACCACGTCGAACTCGCCACGCCAGCCGTCGGTCGCGACGCCGGTCACCCGCCCGCCGTCGGCAGTGATCGCGCGCACCGCGTCGCCGATCCGCACCGTACCGCCGAGATCCTCGAACAAACGGACCATGCCCCTGACCAGGGCACCCGTGCCGCCGCGCGGAAACCAGACGCCCCACTTCTTTTCAAGCGCGTGGATCAGCGCGTAAATCGAGCTGGTGGTAAACGGGTTGCCGCCGACGAGCAGCGAGTGGAAGCTGAACGCCTCGCGCAGATGCGGATCGGCAATATAGCGCGCGACCATCGCGTAGACGCTGCGGAACGCTTCGTAGCGCATCAGCTGCGGCGCCGCCTTGAGCATCGACGCGAAGTCGAGGAACGCCTCATGGCCAAGTTTTTCATAGCCTTCGCGGAAGACGTTCTCGGAATAGGCGAGGAAGCGCTTGTACCCGTCGACGTCGCGCGGGCTCCGCGCCGCGATCTGCGCGAACAGCGCGTCGTCGTCGTTCGAGTAGTCAAAGACGTCGCCGTCGTCCCACATCAGCCGGTAGAACGGCGTGACCGGCAGCAGCTCGACATAATCGGCGAGGCGGCGGCCGCTGAGGCCCCACAGCTCGTCGAGGCACGACGGGTCGGTGATCACGGTCGGCCCAGCGTCGAAGGTGAAGCCGGCATCCTCGAAGACGTAGGCGCGGCCGCCGGGCTTGTCGCGCGCCTCGAACAGTGTCGTCGCGACCCCCGCCGACTGAAGGCGGATGGCAAGCGCGAGGCCGCCGAAGCCGCTGCCGATCACCGCTGCCGTCGTCATCGTCAATTCCCTCACGACCGCAGCAACACGCCGAGGGCGCGGCCGAGCGGGACCGGCGGCCGGCCGATCATCGTCCGAACCTTGTCCCACCCGGTCGACCGCCCGGCGTAGAACCGGCGGACGAGGTCGGCGTCAAGCCGATAGAACCGCTGGAGCACCCGCCAGCGCTCATCCGGCGCGGCAGCGTCGAACAGCATCCGATTGAGAAAACGATAGAAGCGCCGCTCGCGCCACGTCGCTTCGCTGTGTTGTCGCAGGGCGGTGTAAAGGCTCGCCGGGTCGAGCGACGGCAGCCCGGCGACGAGCTCCGCCGTCCGCACCGCGTCGGGGAAGCTGTAGCCGGTGATCGGGTTGAACAGTGCCGCGCGCATCCCGACCGCGGCGACGCGCGGCGCGGAGTCCCAAAAGGCCGCGATGTCGCCGTCGAGCGCGATCGGCAGGACGCCGGTCTCCTCGCGGATGACGCGGGCGACCGACCAGCCCTGCGCGGCGATATAATCGAGCACGCGTGCGCGCAGCACGGCCGGCGCGAGGTCGGTGCCGTCGCTATAGTAGGTGTCCTCGACCAGCACTGTCCGCGGTCCGAACGGCAGCGTGTAGACGAAGCGGTAGCCGTCGAGCTGCGGGACCGTGGCGTCCATGATGACCGGGCCGTCGAGGCCGTGATCGGCGGTAAGTTCGACTTCGAGCCCGAGGAACTTCTGCGCGCGGAGGTCGAGCGACGGCGACGCCCCCTGCCCGCGCCCGTCGATCACCGCGCGCGCGGTCAGTGTCCGCTGCTCGGCGAGCGTCACGCTGGTCGCGTCGAGGTGGGCGATGTCGGCCCCGGTCAGCACCGCCGCGCCGCTCGCCGCCACCGCCGCTGCCAGCGTCCCCGACGTCGCCGTCCGATACCCCGCGACGAGCGACCGCGCGTGATCGGGAAAGCGGATCGAGTAGCAGTCCCAGCGGTGCGCCATCAGCGGCGCGGTCCACGCGACCTGCGCCGGCGTGACGTCGGCATCGAACGACGACCAGCTGTGGTTGCCGCCGATCCGCTCGCCCGCCTCGACAATCGCGACCCGCACCTCGGGCCGCACCGCCGCCAGGCGCAGCGCGATCAGCCCGTTGGCCAGCCCGCCGCCGGCGAGGATGAGGTCGAAGTCCATGCGCCGATCGGCATAGCCGGGATGCGGCGGCGGGGACAGCGCGGCCGGACGCCGCCGTCAGCGCTTGCACACCGCGCCGCCGCCGGCCGACACCGTCGCCGCCGAGGCGTACGGCGAGGTGCTCAGCGTCATACCGCTGGTGCCGCACTTGCGCAGCTGAAAGCGGAGCTTACGCGCGCGGAAGTCGAGCGAGACGCGGCGGAACGTCTCCATCAGGTCGGTCCCGAGCAGCAGCGCCGGGCGGTCGACGAGGTCGAATGCGGCGAACGGCGGCACCTGCGCGAACGCGATCGGCACGTCGCGAAGGACGATCGAGCCGATTTTGAGCTCGCTGACCTCGGCCAGCTGCAGCGCCACCGTCGTCCCGGTCACGCCGGTCACCTCGATCGTCGTCGCTTTCTCGCGGTCGCGGCGAAGCAGCCGGTTGCGCAGCGCGAGGTTGCCGATGGTGATCTCCGACCCCGTGTCGATGACGGCATCGACCGGCCGGCCGTTGGCGCGCGCCTCGGTCAGGATCAGTTGACCCTTGCGCCGGTGCGCGGTGACGACGATCTCGCCGTCGAGCCGCGGGGCGGGCTTGAGCGCGTCCTCGACGTTGATCACCCGCTTCTCGAAATCGAGGAGCAGGCGCTGTTCGACGAGCGCGTCGATGCCGACCATGCCGTCGCCGCCGACGTCGATCTCCTTGAGCACGGGCAGCGTCAGGCTTTCGGTCCGGCTGTCGCCGAGCTGGAGCTGGTCGACGCCGACGCGGTCGACGCGGGTGCGCTCGGTCATGCCGTTGAGCATGACGGGGGTCGCCGCCGGCAGGTCGAGCACGCGGGCGAGGCGCGCGCCGACGACCGACGTGTCGGCCCCGCTATCGACGACGAAGCGGTACGGCCCGCGCCCATTGACCCGGACCGCGACGGTCATCCGCGTCCGCGCCTTGCGCGCCGCGAGGTCGTTGCCGCCGATCGCCAGCGTATCGTCGATCACCGCCGGCGCGACCGCCTGCGGGGGACGACCGGTCGCCGGTTTATGCTCCTCCGGCGGCGCGGCATTGGCGGCGGCACCTGCCGTCATCGTCGCCAACCCGAGCGCGATCAGCCCGTTAGCGAGCCCGCCGGCGAGGATCAGGATGAAGTCCATGCGCCGCCGACGTTAACCGCGAAGCGCGGCCGGGGACAGGGCAACGCGTCATCGCCACGCGCCCGACGGGGAGCGGGTCGGCGAATTTGGTTGGCCGGATTGCCTTCGACGACGCCGCCGCCGACCGCGACTATGTCCGCTGCCCGCCAGCCGCTGCCCGCCACCAACCCGATCGCTGGACGTTGGGTGAAGCGGGCCGCGTGGCCGGTCGCTGCCTTGCCTGATTGCGGCGGACCGGAGGCTCACGGTCGCGACGCCAGCGACGAAGCAGATCGACGACGGCTACCCCTCGGTCGGCGCAGCGGCGATGTGCCCTGTGCGCTAACGTCCGCTTCGCCAGCCTGCGGCGATGCACTACAGTGGCTGGCGATGAGCCTCATCCTTCCCCTGCTCGCCGGCGCGGCGCTGATGACGGCGATCGTTGCGCTGCGTTATTTTGCAGTCAGCGGTACAATGGCCGCGCTGACCTTGTGCCTCCACCCGATTGCCGGCCCCGCTCCGGCGAGGCGACGGGCACAGGTTCAGCGCGAGATCGCTTGGTCGCTCCTCGCCGCGCTGATCTACGGCATCCCGGCGGGGATCGTCGGCGCGCTGTGGCAGCGCGGCGGCACGGCGATCTATGCCGGCAACCCGCACGGTATTGTCGCCTGGCTGGCGCTGCCGGCGAGCGCCCTCGCCTACCTGTTCGCCCACGATACGTGGTTCTACTGGACCCACCGCTGGATGCACCGACCGGCGGTGTTTGCGCGGGTCCATGCCGTCCACCACGCATCGAAGCCGCCGACGGCGTGGGCGGCGATGAGCTTCCACTGGACCGAGTCGCTGTCAGGCGCGGTCGTCGTGCCGCTGCTTGCGCTCGTCGTGCCGATCCACGTCGCCGCGTTGCTCACGGTGCTGACCGTGATGACGTGGAACGGGGTGATCAACCACATGGGGTGGGAAATCTACCCGCGGCGCTGGGTTGCGGGATGGTTCGGCCGCGCGGTGATCACGCCGTCGCACCACCACCTCCACCACCGCGACTATCGCTGCAACTACGGCCTCTACTTCCGTTTCTGGGACCGGGTCGGCGGGACCGACCGGGGGTGGGCGCGCGAGCTGCTCGCCGACCGCGTGGCCGAGCCTGCCGCATGAGCGATATCCGCTGGCCACCGCGCTTCGCCCCCGGCACCGCGCCAGTCCACGTCGTCAACGCACTCGACATCGCCGCGCCGCCGGCCGCGGTGTGGGCGAAGCTGGTCCGCGCGACCGGCTGGCCGGACTATTACGCCAACGCGAGCAAGGTCCGCATCGACGGCGGCGGCGAGGACCTGACCGCCGGCGCGACCTTCCGCTGGCGGACGTTCGACGTCGATCTCGTCACCACGGTGGAGGAGTTCGTCCCGGAGCAGCGCGTCGCGTGGCTTGCGCGCGGCGTCGGCGTCGAGGCGTACCACGCATGGCGGCTCGAACCCACGGGCACCGGCACCCGCGTCGTCACCGAGGAGACGCAGTACGGCGCCCTCGCCCGCCTCGGCGCGCTGGTCATGCCGCGGCGGATGCACGACTGGCACCAGACGTGGCTCGAAGGCCTCGCCCGCGTCGCGTGACGGTCAGCCCCAGTCGACGATGCGCCAGCCGCGCGCCGTCGCCAGCCGGCGCAGCGGGCGCGACGGGTTGACCGCGACCGCCTCGCCAGCCAGCGCGAACAGCGGCGTGTCGGAGACATGGTCGGAATAGGCGCGGACGATCGTCGTGTCGGGCAGCCGCGCCGCGACCAGCGCCGCCTTCGCCGCGCCGTAGCAGTTGTCGCCGGCGAGCCGCGGGCGGAGGACGTCGTCCTCCCACACCGATTCCGTCGCAACGACGGTCGCGATGCCGAGGCGCGCCGCGACCGCCGCCGCATAGAAGGCGAAGCTCGCCGTCGCCAGCACCGGCTCGAGCCCCGCGGCGCGGTCGGCGGGGGTGTGGTTGCCGTCGGTCGGGCCGACACCGGCCGAATAGGCTTCCGGACATGAAG
>CAHJWT010000136.1 GCA_903643075.1 Sphingomonadaceae bacterium
GCCACGACCGCCGCCCCTCCCGCGGCGGCCGCGACGACCGCCGGAGCGACGATCGCGGCCGCGACGACGGCCCGGCGGAGGTCGGGTTCGGCGACGACGTGCCGGCCTTCATGCTGGTCAAGGCGCGGGTCTGACGCCCCAATCCTACGCGAGGTCAATCGAGGGTCAGCATGACGCACGATTGGCTCGATCGGCTGACCATCGCGCATCCGTGCATCACGCGATGGCCACCGGCAATGACTACGCAACGCACGTCGCGCAGCGCTCGGTCAGCTGGTCGAGGTAGAAAGGCGATGCGACCTTATCCGAAGCGGAACGACGTCACTTGGCCGTAGTCGGCGGTGCAGGTGAAGTGCGCGGTCTCGGTCTCGCCATTATGGCTGGCACGATGAACCTCGATCGTGCCGGTGACGCGCGCGCCGTTGGCATGACTGTCGACGCGGTCGATCCGCGTGATCCGGCCAGTATCGCCGCGCGACGAAGCCTCGCCGATCGCGGCGCGCGAGCACTGGTCGACCGGATCGGTCGACTGGTACGCCTGCTGCTGCGGTGCGGGAGCCGGCGGGGGAGCGTAGCCATATTCGGCGCCCGGCGGCGGTGCGTACGCGGGCGGCGGGTAGGCCGGATAAACCGGTGCCGGATACGCCTCATAATACGGTTCGTCGCTGGCGATCACCGCCGCCGTAGTGCCGATCAGCGCCGCACCGAGGAGCGCATCGCCATAACCGAAGCCGCCGTAATAACCGCCGTAGCCGCCATACCCAAAGCCGAAATCACCGTAGCCGTATCCCCCGCGATACCCGCCGTAGCCGCCACCACGATAGCCACCGTAGCCACCGTAGCCACCGCCGCGAAAACCCCCGCCGCCGTGAAAGCCGCCGCCGCCGCCATGGAAACCGCCGCCACCGCCACCGTGAAAGCCGCCACCACCACCACCACCGTGGAACGCGGCCGCAGCCGGCGTCGCGGCGAGCACCGCCGACCCCGCGGCGACCAGCACCGCCCTTGAAACCGTCTGGAAGGTCGACCGCATCGCCATTCTCCTAATCATCGCCGCGACTTAACGGGCGGCGATTGTACTGGCGATGAACCGGGTCAGGCCGCGATCGCCGACAGCGCCGTGCGCCATGCCAATGGAAACGGCGTCGGCCGCCGGGTGTTCCGGTCGACGAGGACGTGGACGAAGAAGCCCTCGGCGGCGGGCTCGCGCGCGCCGGCGAGGAACAGGCCGACCTCGTAGCAGACGCTCGACGTGCCGATATGCGTCGTCCGGATACCCGCCTCGACCGTCTCGGGAAAGGCGATGGGGCGGGCGTAGCGACAGCCGGTCTCGACGACGAGCGCGATCTCGGCCCCGCCCATCACGTCGAGTACGCCGGCACCGACGAGATAGGCGTTCACCGCGGTGTCGAACCAGCTGTAGTAGACGGTATTGTTGACGTGGCCGTACGCGTCGTTGTCCATCCATCGCGTCGCGATGCTGCGGTAGTTGCGATAGACCCCGCGCGGGCGGAATGGCGCCCGCTTGGACGGCGCGGTCACCGGCTCAATCCTCGGCGGCGACCATGTTGTTCTCGGTCGGGCCGCTGTCCTGCCCCTTGGCGTCGACGTCGCGGTCGACGAACTCGACGACCGCCATCGGCGTCGCGTCGGAGCGGCGGATGCCGGCCTTGACGATGCGGACGTAGCCACCGGGCCGGTCGGCGTAGCGCGTCGCGATCGTGTCGAACAGCTTGGCCAGCTGGGCGTCGTCCTGGAGCCGGGCGTGGGCGAGGCGACGGTTCGACAGCCCGCCGTGCTTGGCGAGCGTGACGAGCTTCTCGACGTAGGGGCGGATTTCACGCGCCTTGGGCAGCGTCGTGGTGATCTGCTCGTGCTTGATCAACGACGCCGCCATGTTCCGGAACATGGCGAGGCGGTGGCTGGTCGTGCGGCCGAGTTTGCGGTGGGCATTGCCGTGACGCATGGCGTGATTCCTGTTCGTGACGGCGCCGTGTCAGGTACGCCGGGACTGGTGCCGGCGGGAGTGCCGGTCACCGGGGGGGGGTGGCGCGGGCAAAGCCCGCGTCGTCGAACGGGCCCAGGCCCGCCGGCCGCACTTGGGCCAGTCTGCTTCTAAGGTGAAATTCGCAAGAGCAAATTTCGCCTTCAGCGCAGCCGCCCGGCGCTAGTACTCCTGTTCGAGCTTCTTCGCCATTTCCTCGATGTTCTCCGGCGGCCAGCCCGGGATTTGCATTCCCAGGTGAAGCCCCATCGCCTGGAGGACTTCCTTGATCTCGTTCAATGACTTGCGGCCGAAGTTCGGCGTCCGCAGCATCTCGCTCTCGCTCTTCTGGACGAGGTCGCCGATGTAGATGATGTTATCGTTCTTCAGGCAGTTGGCGCTGCGCACCGACAGCTCGAGCTCGTCGACCTTCTTGAGCAGGTAGCGGTTGAGCGCGGCGGTGTCGTCGATCTCGATCGGGCCGAGCGGCATCGTGCCGGTCGGCGCGGGTGCCTGGTAGCCGTGCGCCGGCTCCTCGAAGTTGACGAACAGCGCGAGCTGGTCCTGAAGGATCTTCGCGGCGTAGGCGAGCGCGTCGTCGGGAGTCAGCGTCCCGTCGGTCTCGACCGAGATCGTCAGCTTGTCGTAATCAAGCTCCTGCCCGACGCGGGTGTTCTCGACCTTGTACGACACCTGCCGCACCGGCGAGTAGAGCGCGTCGACCGGAACGAGCCCGATCGGCGCATCGGCCGGGCGGTTCATCGACGCCGGGACATACCCTTTTCCGGCCTCGACGGTCAGCTCCATGTTGAGCGTCGCGCCCTCGTCGAGGGTGCAGATGACCAGCTCGGGGTTCATCACCTCCATGTCGCCGGTCACGGCGATCTGGCCGGCAGTGACCGGGCCGGGGCCGGTCGCGGTCAGGTTGACGCGCTTGGCCTGGTCGCCCTGCATCCGGATCGCGACCTGCTTGATGTTGAGGACGATATCGGTCACGTCCTCGCGCACTCCGGCGAGGCTGCTGAATTCGTGGAGGACGCCGTCCATCTTGATCGCGGTGACCGCCGCACCCTGGAGCGACGACAGGAGGACGCGGCGCAGCGCGTTGCCCAGCGTCAGGCCGAAACCGCGCTCGAGGGGTTCGGCGACGAAGCTGCCCTTGCGGCGCGCGTCGCCGGTCGGGCGCGGTTCGAGACGGTTCGGTTTCTTGAGTTCGGTCCAGTTCTTCGCGATTACGGCCATTCATCACCTCGGGGCTGGGAGAGAGCGTCGTCACGCCACCTCCGAATTCATCTGGGGTCGCCGGCAGGTCCGGCGACGGCGCGGCCGGCTAGACGCGGCGGCGCTTCGGCGGACGGACGCCGTTGTGCGGGATCGGGGTGACGTCGCGGATCGCGGTGATGTTGAAGCCGACCGCCTGGAGCGCGCGGAGCGCCGATTCGCGCCCCGATCCGGGCCCGCGAACCTCGACCTCAAGGGTGCGGACGCCGTGCTCGGCGGCCTTCTTGCCCGCGTCCTCGGCCGCCATCTGCGCGGCGTAGGGCGTCGACTTGCGCGACCCCTTGAAGCCCATCGTCCCGGCCGACGACCACGCGATCGCGTTGCCCTGGGCATCGGTGATGGTAATCATCGTGTTATTGAAGCTGGCGTTGACGTGGGCGACGCCCGACGTAATGTTCTTGCGCTCGCGGCGCTTGATGCGGGCAGGTTCGCGGGCCATTTCTCGTTCCTCGGATCAGCGGAAGCTCACTAAGCTCACTCGAGTGAGCCGTTTTCGCGGGGCTATTTCTTCTTGCCGGCGATCGGCTTCGGCTTGCCCTTGCGGGTGCGCGCGTTGGTGTGGGTCCGCTGGCCACGCACCGGCAGCCCGCGGCGATGACGCAGCCCGCGGTAGCAGGCGAGATCCATCAGCCGCTTTATGTTCATCGCCGTCTGGCGGCGCAGGTCGCCCTCGACGGTGATCTCCTTATCGATCATCTCGCGGATCTGGAGGACCTCGCTGTCGGTCAGGTCCTGGACGCGGCGCTCGCGCGGCATCTCGAGCTTCTCGACGATCCCAAGCGCCTTGGTCCGGCCGATGCCGTGGATATAAGTCAGCGCAATCTCAACGCGCTTGCTGGTCGGGATGTTGACGCCCGCGATACGTGCCACAGATTGATCTCCCAAGCTCCACGGGATGCCTGGGCAGCATCCCATCTCAAAGCGTAGCGCCAGCGCGCCATACGGCGTGCCGGCTAAGCCTCCGGTAATTCGGAAGTGGGGTAGCTAGGCAGGCGATCGTACGAAGTCAAGCCCGCTGACGGAACCTTTTGCGCGGGAGCAGATGCCGGCAACCCCGCCCTACAATACATGCGCCTTCAGCACCGCCTCGATCGCGTCGTTGACCGTCGCCATCGCCGCCATGCCGTCGACGCGGGCGACCAGGCCGCGGGCGTCGTAATACGGCAGGATCGGCGCGGTCTTGGCGCGGTATTCGGCCATGCGGGTCCGCACCGTCTCAGCATTGTCGTCGGGGCGGCGCTTGAACTCGTGACTGCCGCAGACGTCGCACGTGCCGATGACCTTGGGCAGCTTGTAGCGGTCGTGGTAGCCCTCGCCGCAGACGCAGCAGGTGAACCGCCCGGTGATCCGGTCGACCAGCGCGTCCTCGTCAACCTCGAGCTCGATGACGTGGTCGAGGCGCATTGCCTTGGCCGCAAGCATCGCGTCCAAGGCCTCGGCCTGGACCTGGGTGCGCGGATAGCCGTCCAAGGTGAAGCCGGCGCGCGCGTCGTCGGCGTCGAGGCGGTCCGACAGGATGCCGTTGACGATCTCGTCGGAGACGAGCTCGCCCGCGTCCATCACCGCCTTGGCGCGCAGGCCGACCGGCGTCCCGGCGGCGACGGCGGCACGGAGCATGTCGCCGGTCGACAGCTGGACCATGCCGTGTTCGCGTTCGAGGCGGCTGGCCTGGGTTCCCTTGCCCGCGCCCGGCGGCCCGAGCAGGATGATGTTCACGGTCGCGACCGTCGCACGCGGCGGGTCATCGGCGATTTCCCCTCAGTTTCGACCTCTTGATCAGGCCTTCGTACTGATGGGCTAGCAGGTGCGACTGGATTTGCGCAACCGTATCCATCGTCACGTTGACGATGATGAGCAGCGATGTGCCGCCGAAGCTCGCCGCGATGCCGACCTTCGATGTCAGGAATTCGGGCAGCAGACAGATGACGGTGAGGTACGCCGCGCCGATCACGGTGATCCGGGTCAGCACATAGTCGAGGTATTCGCTCGTCCGCGCGCCGGGCCGGATGCCGGGGATGAAGCCGCCGTACTTCTTGAGGTTTTCGGCCGTCTCCTCGGGGTTGAACACAACCGCGGTGTAGAAGAAGCTGAAGAAGATGATGCCGGCCGCATAGAGCGCCATGTAGACCGGCGCGCCGCGCTGGAGCTGCGTCGTCACGGTGATCAGCCAGTCGGGGCCGTTGCCGCCCTTGCCAAGGAACTGCGCGACGGTCAGCGGCATCAGCAACAGCGACGACGCGAAGATCGGCGGGATGACCCCGCTGGTGTTGATCTTCAGCGGCAGGAACGAGCTGTCGCCCTGGTACTGGCGGGTGCCGACCTGGCGCTTGGGGTACTGGATCAGGATTTTCCGCTGCGCACGTTCCATCAGGCAGATGAAGGCGATCGTCGCCAGCCCGAGGACCGCGACCATCAGGATGAACGGCAGCGAGATCGCGCCGGTCCGCGTCTGCTCGAACAGCTGGCCGACCGACACCGGCAGGCGGCTGACGATGCCGGCCATGATGATCAGCGAGATGCCGTTGCCGATGCCGCGGCTGGTGATCTGCTCGCCGAGCCACATCAGGAACATCGTTCCCCCAATCAGGGTGATGACGGTCGAGATGCGGAAGAACCAGCCGGGGTCGATGACCGCGGCGACCCCCTGCCCCGCACCCCAGCCCTCAAGCCCGACGGCGATGCCGTAGCCCTGGATCGCGGTCAACAGGACGGTGCCGTAGCGGGTGTACTGGTTCAGCTTCTTGCGTCCACTCTCGCCTTCCTTTTTCAGCGCCATCAGGTGCGGCACGAGACTGGTGCACAGCTGGACGATGATCGACGCGGTGATGTACGGCGTGACGCCGAGCGCGATCAGGCTCATCCGCTGAAGCGCGCCGCCCGAGAACATGTTGAAGAAGTCGAGGACGCCGCCCTGGGTGCGGCTGAACAGCGAGCTGAGCGCGTCGGGGTCGATCCCCGGCAGCGGCACGAACGAGACGAGGCGGAAGACGATCAGCGCGCCGAGGGTAAACCACAGCCGCTTCTTGAGCTCGGTCGCCTTGCCGAAGTTGGCGAGGCTGAGGCTGGCGGCGAGTTGCTGCTGCTGCGCGGTGGACGCCATGAACGATCCTGACTGCCGACGCCCCCCCGGGGCTGAGCGTGTGTGCGGTCTAGATAGGCGGTGACGCGCGCCGTACCAACCGACAAACTGTTATCCCGGCGCAGCTCGGGACCCATCCACCCAAACGTACGAATTGATGGATCCCGGCCTGCGCCGGGACGACACTAATCTCAGTTCTTCGCCTTCGCCGCGCGTGCCGCCGCCCGCGCTGCCTTCGCCGCCTCGGCATCGATCACCGGCTTCTCGGCCGGCACGGTGACGCTGCCGCCCGCCGCCTCGACCGCCGCCTTGGCGCTCGCG